>NZ_CALHGC010000285.1 GCF_938029485.1 uncultured Treponema sp.
ATTCGAACCCTAGACCCACAGCTTAGAAGGCTGTTGCTCTATCCAGCTGAGCTACCGAGTCATGCATTACCTGTAAAAGTATATCATTATACAGGCGGCAATGCAAGATAAAAGCGGGTGAACCTTGAAATCACCCGCTTTTATAAATTAATTATTTGGCATATACAATCTTACCTGTCAAAGCTTCTGTCGTAACTTTCATATCTCGGCCGCCGTCATCAATCATTTCCACTTCATAATAAGGATGGCCGTCTTTTTCAATTTCTACTTCCCACTCGGCTACCTGGAAGGTATCTCCCGCTTTTTTCAAGGCACCGGCTACGGCGACTTCAGGTTTTATTAATTTACTCAAGTTTAGCGTACGGCTATCGGCATTGCCATCGATTTCCTTAGTTTTGATGGCAATAATTTCTCCCGTTTCGGCTAATACTTTCATTTCCTTCTTCGCTGTTTCCGTATAGCCGGTTATTTCATAATAGGGGCGGTGCTTACCTTCATAACCTATAGATTTAATGCGTACATTATCCCCGTAGTAGGAACGAAACAGAGCCAAAGCACTTTCATAACCCACATCTTTGATTTGTGTCTGAGACGGCGCGGTCGTTACCTCTTTTTTTACTGATTTTTTCTTCTGTACCGCCGCCTTATGGACATCCTTTTTCTGTACCGGTGCCTGAATAGCCGAGTCAGCGGTTTGTGCATTTACACTCGGTGTTACATCTGCCGCAAAGGCGGTAGTAGTCATCAAAAAGGCGGCAAATACTGCTGTATAAATTCCTGATTTTCTCATGTTATAATCCTCCTTAAAATACCGTATCGGTATGTCTTATTGCAGTATAACCGAGTTTTGAAAACTTGTAAACCATTTCGAGTTTTCAATTTTGTCACAAAAAAACAGAGATTGCCGTAACAATCTCTGTCCATTCGCGGATATAGTCTAATCTATTTAGCCATGAGTGCCGTAAACGCAGCCAGAAAGCCGCAAACGATTCCGGGTAAGTTGGCAATAATAATCGGCCAATCTCTTTCTTGTTTGAAGAAACCGTACAAAACCCAAAGAATGCAGTTTACAAAAGCTACGGACGGCTGAATAAAGTCTCCCGGATGTCCCGATAGGTTGTTCATAATCTGAGGAATATATGATACATACATCAACACCGCCATTACGGAGGCAACAGAACCGACTTTAGTAATGATTTTTTCCATAATAATTCTCCTTATAAATAAAAAATAAGTCTTGCGGAGTATACAACAATTCCGAAAACTTGTAAACATCTTTCAGTTTACAAATTAGTTAAAAAAAAGATCCTGAATGACAGGATCCAGATAAAAAATGGAGCGGGTGATGGGAATCGAACCCACGTAAC
>NZ_CALHGC010000286.1 GCF_938029485.1 uncultured Treponema sp.
CAATAATACTCCGGTTATCAAGCAATCCGCTTAACGATTGATTGTTGTACAGCCGTGAAATCACTTGTGCAAACAGTCCTGAAACATCGGTTGAAATGTACCATTCCTTTTGCAGCAAATCTTCATGATAGACGGCATTCGTACCGATAACTCTAAAAAAATGCCCTTTCTTATAGGCCTCATCAAAAAGCTGAATGGCGTCGCCGGTAAAAAAGGGTAAGCTCACGGCTGCGATAACTTTCTTTGCTCCCTTACTTTTAAGAAATTCCATCGCTTTTAAGAGCGCCCCGCCGGTACCGAGCATATCATCGGCAAGGAATGCCGTCTTGCCGGAAACATCACCTAATAAATTGACATTGACGATATTGGACTGCTTTGCGTTTTGAGTAACAACGGAATAGTCGCGCTCTTTGTAAATCATCGCAAGCGGTTTTTTTAGACCGCTGGAATAGAATTTATTCCGGTCTACCGCACCGCTGTCAGGGGCTACAATAACAAACTCGGCATTGGGGTCTGCGAGGTTTTCAATCTTTGTGAGTTCCCGAATAATCTGATAACTTGCATGGAGATTTTCGATACGGGCAGTGTGGAAAGAATTTTCAATTTCGCGGGAATGGATATCCAGCGTAATAATCTGGTCGACTCCGAGCGTTTCATAGAAATGCCCCAGCATACTGGCGGTTAGTCCTTCACGCCCTTTCTTTTTATGCTGCCTGCTATATGGATAGACGGGAACCACAAGCGTAATGTGCGCAGCTCCGGCATATCGAACGGCGTCGATAGTTACCATCATCGACATAAGGTGATCATTCACTGAAAAAATATGTTGATTTTTACCTTCATTCACCCAAAGCGGATAATGGTTTTCTACATCCTGAAAAATAAAGACATTCTTTCCTCGGATGCATTCCAGTATTTCCGTTTTAAATTCACCGTTCGTAAAATAGGTAAAACGGGCATTCACTTTAAATCGTGGAATACGGATTTTTTCAATATCGTTATTTTCATGCATACCGGAAGAAATAAGATCGTTATAAAAATTGATGTCTCGGATAAGGTGCTCTTTTTGTAAATTATACCGTTTTATTAACTTGTCTATTTTTCTATTAAATTTTTCTATATAAATATGCCTTAAATGCTGAATTACGGCATCGGCAAAGTGCTCACCGCCCGGACACGCCAGAATTGCCAAATTCGCAGAACCGGAGTACATCATACCCGCCCCCTCACGTCGGAATAAATTTGAGCATTAGTTTACATATTTCAAGAAAAAATTCAATCGGTCTTTGCAAGGTAAAGGTTTAAAAACCGATACCAAGGCCGAGCTTTACGCCGAGTCCGGACAGCGTTGTAAATGTCCGCTTAAAGTCCTGTGATGCAACCGAGGCGGCAAGCTGAAAGGAGAACCAGCGCGAATCTATCAAGAAACACAGTTCATACCGCCACATCCGCTCAATGCATCGGGTATCCAAATATACTCCGAGAACCTTGGCAAAACGGCTTTCAAGCTTTAAACCGCCGTCTACATAATACGGATTTGCATTAAGAACCGGAAATGCAAGGAAAGGCGACAAGATCATGTAATTGTTCCGGAACGGTCTAAAGTCTGCACCGATTTGAATTTTTAACGGACGCATAATCTTTTTTTCCGGCAGACTACCCGAAGACTCCGTTTTCATAGTCTGTTTCAAAAAAGAAGGATCCTCGCTTGCGATACTGCCCAAAAAATTGTTTACGGAACCTTCATAATTAAAAGAAGCGCGCAACCCTTTTTTCGTTACTACCGGCATAAGCGGTAAGTAGTTGACACCGCCGGTAATCGCAACCCAATTTGTCGGAGAATACATTCCGGTTAAGCTTAAATCAAGACCGCCGTTTTTTAAAATGTCAGTAATAGAGAGTTTTCCATTTGCGAAATAATCGGAAAGTGCGCCGTAAATATTTGCTGTTCCTCCGGCTTTCATCGTAATCCCATCAACAACTCCGCCCGTCGTATGAGGAGAAAGGCTATAGTGCCACTTAGGATTTTCCATATAGGCGATCGGTGCAAAGTAAGCCAGCCGTGCCGAAAAACCGTAGCGCGGTTTGGTAAGCTGATACATTACCCCTATATCCGCAAAAATATTGGTTTTTGCATTGATCGTATCTTTGATCGTTTCGCCGTTTGCATTTGCCGCATTGCCGTTCGCTGCAATATCAAGCAAAGTTTTAGGTAAATTTCCCCATGCATCCCCATTAGCGGTAACGGACAGCTTTACCGTATGGTCTTCCAGTACGGTAAAGCGAAAAAAATAATCAAAATCAAAAATAGCCCCTGCATGAATACCCGACTTCATCGTATTTTTTGCAAGTTTATTAAGATCAATAACCAACTGAGGTTTCAAAAAATCCGGCACAGAGACCATATTATTGGCTGCGGTCGCCGAGACGACAAAGCCCGTATGCATGGAGAATGCGCGCTGTTTACGTTTAGTACGCCGCGTCGGTTCGTTTTTTTCAACCGGCTCTACTACATCTTTCCGCTCTTGCGTTTTGTTGCTCTGTTCCGGAATAACAACCGTCTTAGGGGCAACGGAAGGTTCGTTTTCAGCATTTGCCTCAGGAGCCGATGGCACCTCGGCTTCGGCCGCGCCGGTATCCGTATGGGCGGCAGGATCGGCCGGAACGGTTTCGGAAGCCGAAACAGCCGGAAGCGGTTCGGGATTACCGTTATTGTCAGCATCGATACTACCGCTCACAACAGACTGTCCGAAAGCCGTAAAGGCACTCACCATCACAATACATATCATAATAAAATACGTTTTTTTCATTTATCTTTTCTCCGATAATGCCTGCAGACTTACTTCACTTTTATCGTATAATCAACATTTTCTTCAACTAAGGCTGTGAGTGATACTCCCAGTTCAAAATCACGCTTCAATGAATAGGTACCTGAAGGTAGTTTTAAAAACACCTCCGGTTTAACGGGGTGTTTTTTAAGAAGCTCATCCAATTCTGTAGCAGTAAAGGTTAGAGCCTGTTCTCTTGCAGCCGTTACGTTTTTTTCAATGAGGTTGCCGGCAGTATTTGTAATAAAGTTACCGCTCCCATCTTTAAACCGCAATACAAATTTCGGCACGATGGAAGCACCGGTCAGTCCGTTTTTTAAGTTAATACCAACCTTAAACCGCAATTCATCTGAAAGCCGTTTCATACCGAAAGGATTATCATTCGAGCTGCTTCTACCAAACAAATCGGTATTAGGCATATTTATACCGGAAAGCTCCGTCAACGAAGGCATTGTTTCCGAGTCTACTTTAAATCCTACCGGCACATCCAAAACAAGATCGATACTTACCTTTGGATTCTTATTTTTATATTTTTCTTTATACTCCTTATACTTCGTCCCGTTAATCGTAATTTCGTTCATAGAAAGATTATAGGAAAGCTGTAAATCCTTCGGGTATTCGTTCATAATCTTTGTCCAAGTAGTTTGACTGCCTGCCTCTCCTTCTTTTATCTCAAGCGTTGGGTCGGGCATACTACCCGTAAACGGCTTCTTATTATCCGAAGGGAACGTACCTGCAGGCAAGGCTTTTAATGTAACGATGTTATTTTTATTTACCAACGTCTTTGTTTCGAACGAATTATCCGGTTTATGATACTTAGCCGTTAATTGAACGGTTACTGCCGTACTATCAGGCAGTTCCAAATCAGAACCTGCATAAAAATACATCGGTATTTCTTCCAGTTTTATACCGGCAATATTTAACTTCGAAGTCAGCTCGGATAAATCCTGCGGACTCGTCTCTGGGAAGGAACCGGCTTGATTAGTCGTTTGTTTTAAAGTAATTTCCTCCCAATCAGGCTCAAGTCGAACGGTTCCTGAAAAATTTATATTTTTGCCTGTCTCTATATTCTTCAAGGTAAAGGTAGTACCATTATCATTCGGTAAAATCATCTGTGTTTTTAAATCAAACTCGGCCAGACTCTCAATATTTAAATCGAAATTACTTCCGCTTTGATAAGTAGACTCCGATATCCCGGAAGGGAATACCCGCTCTTGTTCCGGTATGTGAAAACACGTAGAAGTAAGTTTAATCTTTATCGGATTATTAGCCGGCAATCCATTGTTAAGATTTACTTTTGCAGATACTGTTTTAAACTTTATCTTTTTAACCCAGTTTTTCATATCGGGCGGAACATTCTGTTTTCCATTAACTGTAAGATCGGAAGGATTTTGCAGTGTAATTTCTTTAAACTTTTTAATATCAAGCGCTAAGGTAACAGGCAGACTGTTCTGTTTCGTATATGTTGCATTATTCAGCTTTACTTTGAATGCAGGAGTACAGCTCAATGTCGACTGATTATTCAACTTTTGATTTTCCAGAGAAATGGTATTTCCTAACGGTCGATAGTTCGAAGGATCAATAGAAAAGCCGTCTGACCCGCTTTGTACTACCTTCATTTTTTCTTCTATCGTAATGCCTGACCACCCGTCCGGCATTTGCGCGGAAAGCTTCATCGAACCTTCGGCAATCGTTGCCTTTTCAAAATTGGCAGACAATGACAGCGGCGGCACAAATTGAGCCGGCAAATTAACATCAATATCAGTAGCAGTTACCCCCGTTGCTCTTTTTATTACGCCCTCCAACCGGGTATCCAAAGAAATATCGCCGGAACCGCTTGTAATCTCTACGGTCAGTTTAAAAACCAGCTTATTGCTTATCGTAATACCGTTTAATGAAAATTCAATATTCTGCCCGACTATAGTTCCCGGAACGGAATGTCCATTGCTTTGCATCTCTGCGTGAATAATTGTATAATGTACGGCCAAAGAATTCGATAATAATTTGAGTTTTGCACCGTTCTCAAAAGCAATCGTCTTAAATCCTTGAAAGGTAACGTTTGTATCCGGAAGATTATGTGGAGTATTCTGCGGTATACTTGACAGGATAGGAACAGAGATTGGATTACCGGTATTAAACTTAGTAAGTAATTTCTGATTGATCGATGACACATCTATAGAAATATTTTTACTTTGCCGTAAGTCGGGAACGGAAATAGTCTTGCTAAAATTGTGTGAAAAAGCGGCGTTATTGCCCGATCCGCTGTTTCCCAGCGGATCTCCATTAAAATACTTGCTTATATCAAGCTCCAAAGTTTTGAGCGGATAATGCATTAAATAATGGAGTTTATCATCTTGGCCGGATTGATACCGATACAGCCGAGCGTTTTTTGGTACGAGGTTTTCAAATTTTTTGAAAACTTCATCTTCACCAATATTTTTTGAACCCAATGGAAAATAAACTTTAGGATTCGCTTTTACTCTAACGCTTGAAAAAGGCTGCAACTTGCACGTAACGGTAAAGATCAACGCAATAAGTACGCTGATATACATAAAATATTTGCTATGTTTATAGGACATAATACTTCTCCTTATTTTACAAATATGATTTTTACAAATACGGTACTGCCGAAACCGCACAGATCCGTAACCGGTATGCAGCAATATTATTCGAGTTTATCACGTTGTCAGCCGAAAAACAAGAGCAAAAAAAAGGAGCCGGCTTAAAAAAGCCGACTCCTTTCCCTATATCAATGCATAGAGCGCGGTTAATTATCCGTTTTTACCTTTTCTTCCGTAACATAGCTGTGTTCAAAACCTTTGATTTTTTTAATGCTGTTAAGCCAGTAGGTCGCTTCGGTGTTATTGGTAAAGGGACCGACCCTTACGCGGTGCGTTAATCCGGCCGATGTTTCTTTAGTAAAAATTTCAACCTTCATGTGCTGCGCAGCAAGCGTATCCCGTGCGCGTTCGGCGTTAATCCGATTGGCAAGCGAAGCGGTCTGTACCCAATAAAGGGTCCGAACCTGCGGCGCGGCAGTCTTTGCAGACTTAGCCGGCGTTTCCGCTTTCGGTTTAACGGTAACGGAAACATTCGCTTTCGTAGATTTCTTCTTTTCCGCTGCCGGTTTCGGCGGAACTTGTACTGCAGAATTTACCTGCGGTTGTGCCACTGCCTCTTCTTTCTTTGCGGGCGGTTGTTCTTCCGGTTGCTCCGGAGCTGTCTCGATGCCGATTTGTTCCGCCAATTCTTTCGGCAATCCGGAAACTTCTATATCTCCTGCCTGTACTGTTAAATCGGAAACATCGATGCCGGCCGCTCGGCTGTTCTGTCCATCGGTTGAAACGATATTTACGTTATTTAAGTTGATAATGTTTCCGGCGGCAGAGGGGGCATCTCTATCCAACCCTGCAACCCGCTCAGGGTCTCGCGCCCATAAGTCGGGATCCACATTAGCGGCGTTTCCGGTCATTTCATAAGGAACAGTCTCCCCGCCTGCTTGTGCGCTTGCGCTATTCCGCGACGGTGAATATAAAAACAGTGCAATACCGAAAATAATCAATACGAATAAGCTTACCGAAAGGATAACCCATAAAATTTTCTTTTGTTCCATAGCTGTCCTCAAAAACCCTTTTCGCGCAGCACACGCTCGATTTTTTTCCGTAAAGATTGCACGGAACAAGCGTTCACTACGCTTACAATATCGGCATTTTGCAAAAGGTATTGAGCAAAGAAATTTTTTTGCTGCAAAAAACGGGCGATTAATCGGCAAAAAGACAAGTTGTCCCGTTTTTTGCCCCGGATAAGCCTGAGAAAAAACGGCGCTTTAACGTAAAGAATAAACGTGCATTCCGGTGTCAGGGAAGTTTTATGCAATGTCGGTGCATTGAGTACAACCGGACGGTTAGGCTGTTCGGTCAAAGCGTTTTCAATAAAGCTGCGGATACGTGCTTCAATTTTAGGAAGGATAAAAGATTCATGTTCGGCCAGCAGCGCCGGTTCCGAAAAAAGCAGAACGCTTAAAGCCTTTCTGTCCAACGAACCGTCCTGCGCCTGCAACTGCAACCCTCGCCTGTCGGCATAAGGAGAAAACCGTGCTATCACTGCACCGCTTTGCTCCTGCAACACCGCATGAGCAACCTTATCGGCATCGATAACGGCATAGCCTTTTTCTTCAAGAAAATCCGCAACAATGTTTTTCCCCGCGCAGGACTGTCCTGCAAGCCCGATAAGGTTCGGTATCTTTTGTGCCATTCCACTCCTCCGAGTAAAAAAAATCCGCAAACAGCCATGCCGTCTGCGGATTTTTTAACTGCCGGCTAAAGTACATCGTATTTTAGCCGGTGGTATTCAAACATATTTTATTTGATCAAGACAAATTCGACACGGCGGTTTTTCCACCAGTTGTCTCTGTCCGAAATCGGTGCAATCGGCTTTGTACCGCCGATACCGACGGACGACAGTCTGCTGCGGGATACGCCTTTTTCGATTAGGAATCTGCGGACAGCATCGGCGCGTGCACCCGAAAGCGGAATAAGATCTTCTCTTTCTTCACGCTCCGTTCCGCTCACGTTATTTGCATGTCCTTCAACCTGAACCTTGTAATCGGGGAACTTATTCAAGATTTCCGCGATACGGGTTAATACTTTAACGTTCCGATCGACAACCGTTTGCTCAAGGCCTTCAAAGTCTGCGGCATTCTTTCTAAAGATAATAGAAGGAACCGCAATCTTCAACTTATCACCGTCGCGGATAACCAAAACATCAATCGGGATATAACCTTTTACAACGGAGGTCAGTCCGACTTCATCCGTTACGGTGAAGGTATACGGATAGTCGGTCGCCGATTGTACGGTTTCGCCCTTTAACGAACGGCCGTCCCAAATGATCTGCTCGGTTATTTTATCCTTTCCGCCGGTACTCCAGAACAATTTATTGCCGGTATCTTCCGGTTCGCGGATTTCAAACGACCACAGTTTAAGCTGCGTATCCGACTTTGCGGATAGGTTAATAAAGAGTTCATCTTCGTTACCATCGTTATCCGGGCTGAAATACTTAGGCGACAGCTTAACGCCAAGCTCAGGTGCTTTTGTCGAAGAGACAAAAGGAGCGGTACTGACGGCCACCTCGTCACCCTTCGTATAGCTCAACGAAAGCTCCGCTATAAAGGTACCGGATACAACCCTGCCGGAGTCGGTTTTGCCATCCCATTGAATGGAAGAAGCAAGCATACCGCCTTTTTCCGACGACCACGTTTTTACCGGAGCCGCCGTCTTGTTATCTGCCGGTTTTATAACAACCGACCATGCAGCCAGTCCGTCTTTAATCGTCGTATGAACGGTCAAGTTCTGCGTATCTTTTACTCCGTCGCCGTTGGGCGAGAATGCCGGTAATTCCGCAGTGATATAGGCCTTCGGAACACGCGAGTCAATCACGATATTGTCAAGCGACTTGATTGTTCTGTTTCCTGCAGGATCCTGTGCGAAAATGGTATAGCGGTAAGTTCCGTCGGGTACTTTATTTCCCGAAGCATCGGTTCCGTCCCATACAAAATCGGCAGCTTGTCCTTCCCACGTAAAGTTCCGCACTTCCCTATTACCGGCAGCGGTAATACTGCCCGTCCACAGGTTTTCTGCGGAAGCTTTTTGCGCTACGGGTAAATTCGGGCGTTTTGCCGTACTATCCGTCGAGAACACCAGATAAGGCGCCGAAACTTCCACCTCAGGATATTCCGTATCAAGCGTAATTCCGGAAACGGTTGATTTAGCCGTCTGTCCGTTTGCAAGCGTTACATCGATCACGGCAGAATACGTACCGTCCGGGCAAAGTTGTCCTTTTGCATCCCCCGTGTCCGCAATACCGTCCCAAGGGATTGACGCGGGAGGAGTACCGTTTCCTGAAAGTGTTTTTACGGAAGTCCCTGATTTATCGTATATACCAAAGGCGTAAGATGCCACCGCGGTACTCGATTTCATGTTAGGTGTAAATACGATGGTATCCTGTACGCCGTCTTTGTTGGGCGAGAATGCCGACATATTTGCAGATAAAATGACATCGGCCTTTTCGGTATTCAGCTCAACCGAAACAGGCTCGGAATACCCGGTATTGCCGGCATCGTTTTCACCTACTAAGCGGTAAGCGTATTTTCCGTCTGCGAGCAAGGCGCCGGAATTGTTCCGTCCGTCCCAAGCAAAACTTGCAGCATTATCTTTTGTAATCGCGAAGCTGCGTACCGGCTTACCGCTCATATTTCCTGCACCGTCAAGCGCATAAATTTCGGCTGTCCAAGTATCCCCGGCACTCATTTGCTGTGTAAAGGTAACCGTATCCAGCTTTCCGTCTCCATCCGGTGAGAAAATAGCAGTCGAAGCCGTTACCGTAGCTTTAGGCGCGGTAACATTGAGGGTGAAAACAGGCGAGGTTTCGCTCGGCGCATATCCGTTTACATAACGAGCGGAAAGCACTGCTTTGTAATCGCCTTCCGGTAAAACCTTACCGTTTTTGTCTTTTCCATCAAAGGTGATTGCCGCAATACGGCCGGCGGTTATTGTGTGCACCGTCGTTCCCTTTGCGTTTTGAATATCGATTTTCCATTCCTGTAAACCGGTTTGAATCGGAATCGCCGGAGATAGGGTAATGGTATCTTTTACGCCGTCCCCGTTCGGAGAAAAAGCATTGGTGCTAATCGAAATACCGACCGACGGTTTAATAGTGTCTACGATAATATTGGGCACCGATTGCGAAGCGCTGTTTCCTGCACGGTCGGTAGCTGCAATTTTGTAGGTGTAAATCCCGTCGGGAATAAATTCACCGGAATTGTTCTTCCCGTCCCATGCAAAGTCGGCCGGAGCAGCCTTTACGGTGTCGGCTGTGCGCACAACCTTGTTAGCCGAATCGGTAACGGTAGCCGTCCACTTATCTTCAACGGAGCCGCTCTGCTTGATAAGGAACGTATCCTTGTTTCCATCTCCGTCAGGGCTGAAAATCAACGCATTTTGACCGGAAGGAGGTGTAACGGTAATAACCGGCGGCGTATTATCAACCACTACGGCATAACGTTCCGTTTTTGCCGTGTTGTTATTATCATCGGAAGCCGTAAGTGTAAAATAATAAGTCCCGTCGGGCGCCACCGATCCGGAATCAAGCATACCGTCCCACCGCAAAGTTTCCGGCACCTCAACGCCGGACTTCGGCTTTGTCAGAAGTTTCCAAAAAGACTTTCTACTCAGCTGCGGACGAGCTTCTTTATTTGCAATCGTACGGACAACTTCACCTTTTTCGTTTTCAAAAGTACACTCCCATGCCATTACATAGCGCTGATCGGTAATCGACAGCGGGAACTCGAGTACGTCCTGCACCCCGTCGCTATTGGGTGAGATATATTTTGTTTCGGGATAATCGATATTGATAGCCGGAGCTGCCGTATCGGCCTTACCGACCTGTACATTTACTCCCGCGCCGATTGCCCAGATATTATTATAGAAAGGTTTGACGGCAAACTGCGGCGTAATATCGCTCTGTTCCCACGCATTCGATTCGCTTTTATCTTTTGCATTCAGCTTAATTGAAACGGCAAGCCCGAATGAGGGTATATAAGTTTGCCGGTGATTCAGTGTTTCCACAAGATTGAAATTCCACCCTGTTTTAAAAGTAACCATGTCGGCAAACTTCATGTGAAGGCCGGTATCAAAAACAATGTTTTGAAAGGTCGGGAAGGACAAATCAAAAGCCATACCAAGCTTAAAGTTCTTTACCGATACAAAAGTGGTGGCAAACCCTGCCCTCGGCGTAAACATACCGGGGAAACCGCTCGTTTTATTCAAACCTTTTATACCGCCCTTACCGGCATTATAGGGTTTACCCATTCCGGTAATTGAAGCACCGATCTTTGAATCTTTCGCAAATCCGAGATCGCCGAGCCGGTACAACACGCCGAGATCGGCTCCGAGTCCCCAGCCGGTACCGAAAATACCGTATAAACCGATACCGAGCGCCAAATCATCGGTTAAATCTTTTGAATACGAAAGCCGCATCGAACCGGCAGTACCCCATGGAAGTGAAGCAAACGACGAATTAAACAAATGAACATCGGCAGCAATCACACCCCATCGGGCAGGGTATAAGAAGTCGATGTTCGCCAGATGCCCCCTTACTCCTAAATCGCCTGCGGTATTTTTATTAAAACCGATAACGGCGGCATAGGAAAGATCAAAGGTAATCCTTTGCACATAGGCCGAAAGCGCGGGGTTCGTTGCCAATTCGGGAGGATTTCCATCTCCGAACGGTCCCCCGGTAGCGCTTACCTGACCGCCTAATAAGTCGGGGGAAAAGAATGTATTGGCAGACTCTCCTCCAGCGGGCGGGTTATAAGCAAACAAAAATGTATATGCGCCCATCAATGCGCATAAAGTGAATACGACTCGTTTCACAAAATCCTCCTCAACAAGACACCGCTAAAAGCAAATCGAACTTTTAGCGGTGTTCAGCGTATTATTAACAACCCTTCAAAACCTCAGTTTTTTAGAGATTCTCTTCCGGTTTTTTTGCCTATTTCTACTTTAAAACGGAAAACGGATTGATTAAGTTTCCATTCTTATAAATAGACAAATGAAGATGCGGGCCGGTGGAATACCCCGTATTACCG
The DNA here is from genome assembly GCF_938029485.1 of uncultured Treponema sp. Classification (GTDB taxonomy): domain Bacteria; phylum Spirochaetota; class Spirochaetia; order Treponematales; family Treponemataceae; genus Treponema. The sequence goes on from NZ_CALHGC010000286.1 coordinate 11,473, forward strand.
ACGGCACCGACAACAGTACCCTGCGTAACATATTGCCCCCGCTTTACATAGACGGCTGATAAATGCCCGTAGAGCGACTGATACCCCCGATCATGGGTAATAATGATATAATTTCCAAAAATACGGTTAAATCCCGTCTCCGCAATTTTGCCGTCCAGCGTAGCCTTAACCGAGGTGCCGGTAGGCGCTGCAAGATCGATACCCGAATGGAAACTCCTCGCTCCGGTAAAAGGATCGCTTCTATATCCGAACGGTGAAGTAAGCCTGCCGCGTATCGGATAAATAAACAGTTCGCCGAGCGCTTTTCGCAGCTCAAACGAAGAAAGCACTGCACCGGGTATAAAAAGCTTTTGCCCGACGGACAAGGTTTCCTGCGTTAAATCGTTCGCATCAAGCAGTGCAGTAACAGTAACTTTATGAGCAGCTGCAATCCCCGCAAGAGTTTCGTTCTTTTTCACCGTGTACAAAAGGCCATCGCTAGAAGGCACTTGCAGCACTTGTCCCGCACTGATCCGACGAGCATTATCGATGTTATTTACCGACAGCAGCGTCCCGAAATTCCGCAACCCTGCACGGGAAGCAATACCGCTTACGGTATCGCCCTTTTTTACCGTATAATCTTTAAACGTAACCGTCGAAACATAACCGTCCGAAGCAAGCACCGTTTCTTGATCGGTAAAGCTTTCCTGTTCGGGAAAAATATATGAATGCAGCGCACGTCCGAATGAAGGCTCCTCACTAAAGCTCATTTTCCGTATGGAATAAGCCCCTGCCCCGTTGCGTAAGAGCGGAACAGCCAAAATCGCATACAAGATACTGAAAATCAGCAAAAAAGGCAAAGGGTTCAAACGCACCAACGAAATAGTATGATTAAAAGCTGCCCGTTTCTTTACATACGGTATATTTGTACTCTGAAAATCGGAAAAAAAGCGCATATCGGCGGCTACCGCCGCTTGCCGAGCCTGCCCGCCTGTATATGCGTTTCTATGCTTTACCTGAACGGCAAACAGCATAGGATCGTTTTGCACCGTATCCATATCGGACGCATGATACGTGATGATATTCATAGTTACACTATCGGCAAAAAACCGAAAGACAAAAGACATCGGAACCTTCATCTTAATAATATTTTCTTTATGCGCTATAATTTAGAAGATAATGATGGAGAAGTACAATGCCTGAATCCCAGTTAATCGAATATAAAGAATCATGGCGTGATGAATATCTCAAATGGATTTGCGGTTTTGCCAATGCACAGGGCGGAACGCTTTATATAGGTAAGCGCGATGATGGTTCCGCTTGCGGCGTAGCTGAGCCTAAAAAACTCATGCAAGATATTCCCAATCAAAAACACCGTTCATTACCACACAATCCTGATATTGCAAACACATTCTTTAGAGCCGGCTTTATAGAAAGCTGGGGACGAGGAGTAGAAAAGATTTGTAGAATATGTAAGGAATACGGAATTGCAGAACCTGAATATACAGTTCATCCTAACGATATTATGATGATGTTCAAATCGAATGAGCCGGTAAAAAAAGTTCTCGCGATGATTTTAGCAAATCCTAATTTATCAAAAGAAAAGATTGCAGAAAAAATCGGAATGTCACGTGCAACGGTAACAAGAGCTTTGGCAAAATTGGTGGAAACCGGCACTATACATCGTGTCGGTTCTAACAAATCAGGATATTGGGAAGTTGTAAAATTATATAGTGAGGAAACAAAATAAGATACTGGTAGAGATTCCAAATTGTTAAATTAGATAAAGTTTTCCTATTTTGGAAAAATGTGATAAAACGCCCTAAAATATCCGGAAAAATGTGATTTTCATCTCAAATAATGCTGGAAAAATGTGATGAAACGTGATA
>NZ_CALHGC010000287.1 GCF_938029485.1 uncultured Treponema sp.
TTATAATCCTGCAATGCAGGCCGGACAGGAACCTTACCCGCTCCAAACAGCTTTGAATAAAAAACGGACAAAAACAAAAATCGAACGGCAGCGGAATATTTTATACTGGTCGCTCGGCGCATTTTATATTTCGCTTCCGATTTTTATGATTTTACAGGGAGTAACAGCGGATATGGCTTCCGCAATTATGGATTATAGGATAGAAGTTGATGAAAGCGTAAAGGAAAAATACAATGCGCTTTTTATCAGCACTGCGGTTATGCAAGGGCTTACAATCGGTTTGGGTATTAATTATGCGGTACAGCTTGGGTTGTATCTGCATGCTGCCGGTCAGAGTATCCCGAAAGAAGCGCGTAAGTTATAACGGATGGGCATCTCTAAAAACTCGGTTAGCTTTTAGAGGTTCCCGGATATACTGGAGAGAAAACATGGCGAAGAGAAGTTTTTCCGAAGGCTTAAAGAAACTGTTCGGCATTCATTCCAAATTGGATGATTCTTTTTTTGAGAGTGTTACCGATACATTGGTGGAAGGTGATATCGGTGCTCAATTTGCATTTGAGATTGAAGATCGGCTTCGTGATGAATGTAAAAAAAGGAAGATTGAACAGCAAGAACAAGTGCTGCAGGTTTTATACGATATTTTGCTTCCCTTTTTGCCATGCGCTTCTTTTATGCCGGAGAAGGATAAAACTTCCGTGTATTTATTGTTGGGGGTAAACGGGGTAGGGAAGACGACTACGGCGGCAAAGCTCACTGAGTATTATAAGCCTCGCTTTGAAGCACCGATCATACTTGCCGCTGCGGATACCTTTCGGGCTGCCGCGATTGAGCAGCTTGAATATCACGGCAAACAGCTTGATGTACGGGTTATTGCGCATCAGTACGGCGGGGATCCGGGAGCGGTTATCTTTGATGCGGCACAGGCGGTGCGGGCGCAAGGAGGTGGGCTTGTCATCGCCGATACGGCCGGACGGCTCCATAATAAGGAAAACCTTGTGAGGGAGCTGCAAAAGATCAATAGAATTGCCGAATCAAAAACCGATGAGGGATGTTATAAAAAAATACTTGTACTCGATGTAACGGCAGGGCAAAGCGGTTTCAGGCAAGCTGAGGTATTCCACGAGGCAGTCGGCGTCGATGCGGTTATCCTTACAAAATACGATTCGACCGCCAAGGGCGGTATTGCGCTCAGTGTAGGACGACAGCTGAACTTACCGGTCATTTTTACCGGTACCGGAGAACAATACGGGGACTTTGCCCCATTCAACGCCGATACCTATCTACGGGAATTTCTCGGTATGCCGGTATGAAACGCCTCGCTTTGTGCTGTCTCCTTTTAACGATTGGCTTACTCTGCCGTTTGTCACTCGTCGCTGCCGGAAAGGCGGAAACAACGGATACGGTGCATACTTCTCAAGATGGAAATGCCGCCGACAGTACTCGAATGAAGAAGATTCCGGCAGGTGAGTTTTCTACGGAGACTGCAAAAAGCGACGAAACCGCTTCGTCAGTCGGAGAAGGCGTGAAAGAATCCGGAAACGATAACCCCGTCTCGCCATCCGATGAGGCGGAAAAAGAAGTTTCTGCGAAAGATTCAAAGAGCGGCACAACGAATAGCGGAACTACATCACCGGCAGCCGGTACGGACGAGAAAAAGGCCGGAAGCGATGAACCTGTCGATGTAACTTTTGCCTCTATTCACAGCAAGGGACTAACCGTTGCGGACGGAAATAAATGGTACTACGAAACTTTTGATCGGCAGGGGCGCTCCTCTTTTGCCGTGCTTTACGAAGACGGCACTGCGATTGAGAAAACAGTATGGACATATAAGAATTCCTCTCGCTATCCTACGCAAAAAAAAATACTCCGCGCAGGGGAGTCGAAAATCTTCCGCTTTGATGAAGATGGGCGGGAGCTAAGCATTGAACGGTACGAGGGAAAGACGTTGGTATTCAAGACAGAAAACGTATATAACCGTGTCGGCAAGTTGATAGAACAGACGATTACCGCACTTAAAAATACCGATCGGTCGGTATGGGAATTCGTCGGTGATAAGGCTGTCACTCAAACCAAATATCGGAACGGGAAAAAAATCGCCTTTATCGAGCTGCACAGTACACCTCATATTGTACACTTGTATGTCGATGACAAAGAAGTATATGTAGGAGAAGGACAGTGAAACGTACCGACCTCGCGTGGATTTTCTTCGTATTGCGGCGCTTTAATGCCGCGGATACCAAGGGACGGTCGGCGATTACCGGGATTCTTTCCGTGCTCGGTATCGCTTTCGGGGTTACGGTCTTGATTGTGATCCTTGCCGTGATGAACGGTTTTCAGCGCAGCTTTATTGATACCATTTTGCAGGTAAGCTCGGCACACGTGCAGCTGTACGGTTCCGAAGCGGCGCTTGAAAAGGCTCGAGCGACAGGCGGCTTCCAATCTTTTTATATATTTTCGGAAACACAAACGGTAATGCAGGGAAATTACGGCAGGCAGCAGCCCGCCATACTCCGCGCCGTGCCCGAAACAATCTTAAGCGATGATCGCGGCTTTGCAGGCGCTATAACAATGATGGAAGGTCGCTTTGACCTCAGTGTGCCGTATTCTGTCGTGCTTGGGTATGAGCTTGCCCGTATGCTTTCTGTTTCCGCCGGGGATAAGATTTCGCTCCTTGCGCTTTCGGGCAGTGCAGATACCGACATCTTCCCTGAGAATGCGGAATGTACCGTAACCGGTTTAATGAAAACCGGTTACTATGCGATTGATGCAGGTTTTGCGTTTATGTCAACGGAAACCGGCGAGTTGCTGTGCGGCAAACCGCAGGAACAGTCCTCCGCGGTAAAGCTGCAAAATCCCGAAGCCGACGGGGTCTATATCGCGCATATTTCCGCAGCTATACCGGAACTGAAAGCCGAATCGTGGCGCACCTATAATCAGGCGTTTTTCGGTGCGCTGCGCATAGAAAAAAATACGATGTTTATGCTCGTGTTTTTAATCTTTGTAGTGGTGACGGTCAATATTTACAACGGAATGCGGCGTTCCATTTATGAACGGCGGGAGGAAATTTCCATGCTTGCCTCGTTGGGAGCTAAAAAGGAGCATATCCGAGCCCTCTTTATCGCCAACGGTTTTACCATCGGACTGTTGGGCGCTTCCATCGGCTTGCTGTTGGGGCTTTTGCTTTCCGCCGACATCAATCGGGTATTTTTACTTGCCGAATACATAGTAAACACCGTTATTGAAGCGGTAAATATTTTGTTGGAGCATACGTTTTTTACCGGCTTTAGTATTTTCAGTTCTCAGTATTTTTATATTGATTCGGTACCGGTTCGTATTTTTTTCAACGAAGTATTATGGATATTTTTGTTCGGAGTTTTTTCCGCAAGCTTTGCCGCGTCGATTGCAGCCCGAAAAATCCTCACCCTTAAACCTGCGGAGGTGCTGCGCTATGAATAAACCGATTTTAGCGCTGAAAGACGTTTCAAAAACTTTTCAGTCGGAGGCGGATTCAATCCGTATTTTGCATAATTTAGATCTTATCATCGAACGTCCTGCAAAAATTGCCGTAGTAGGGGAGTCCGGCTGCGGGAAAAGCACTTTTTTAAATATTGTCGGCGGCTTGGAACAGGCTGATTCGGGAGAGATTATTGCAGGCGGATACGAGCTGCACCGGCTCAATGAAAGCGGATTGACGGACTACCGCCGCTTTTACCTCGGTTTTATCTTTCAGTTTCACTACTTGCTGAAGGATTTTACGGCTATCGAAAATGTGATGCTGCCTGCGCTTATCGCCGGTATGCCGAAAAAAGAGGTGAAAGAAAAAGCTGCCGCGCTTTTGCAGGATGTCAAGTTGGAAACACGGCTTAATCACTTTCCTTCTCAACTGTCGGGAGGGGAGCGGCAGCGGGCGGCGGTTGCCCGTGCGCTTATAAATGATCCTTCGCTTATTTTGGCCGACGAACCGACCGGCAACCTCGATCCTGCAAATGCGCACGGGGTTCAGGAACTGCTTTTTTCGATAGCGGATAAACATCATAAAACACTCATCATCGTAACTCATGATCAGGGAATAGCCGCAGATACCGATCTTTGCTACCGGCTTGATCAAGGGAAGCTGAATCTCTTATGAATTTTTTACTGGCATGGAAACTGGCGCTGCGGTATCTCGGACTCAACGCAGGTACGGCAGTCTCTAACGCGCGGAAGAGTTTAATCGGCGCTATCTGGGGAATCGGCATCAGTATTATCCCGTTGGTTATCGTGCTTGTGGTGTCCGACGGTATGATAAAGGGGATTACCTCCCGTATGATCGAACTCGGAAGCGGACACCTACAAGTGCTTGACCTGCGTCCGACGCCCCGAAGCGCGCAGACTGCCGAGGAGCGGAAGCAGAGCGCTCAAACGGTATTCGATTCGATACGGGAGAATGCGCAGTCCGTTATCACCGGTTCGCGGCAGCAGCTGGAAGGGACGGGGTTACTTATCGGCAAAACCGGTCGCAGCGGAGGTACGATACGGGCGATAGAAGCGGGCTATTTTACCGAAAATCTTCCTGCGCGGAATCTTTTGACGGTGATAGACGGCAGCCTTGAACTGAATGATGCCCGCTCCATTTTGCTCGGAAAAAAGATTGCGGAGAAAACCGGTCTTAAAGTCGGGGATAGCTGCTCGTTGCTTACGCTGTTGCCGCAATATACAGGCAATCAGACGAAGCCTAAGCTTACCCGTTTTAAGGTGGCAGGTATTATCTCTTCCGGCTATCAGGAACTGGATGCGCTGTGGATTTTTATCCCGCTGGAGGCTGCCGATGCGGTTTTATCTCCGCAGTCTTCGCTGAGCGCCCTTGCGGTCAGCATTGCCGATCCGTTTAATAACACCTTGCTTGCGGAAGCAAAAGACTCAATTCAGCACTTGCTTCCGGCGGGATTTTCGGTGTATACGTGGCAGGATTTAAACCGCTCTCAATTTTATTCATTTCAAACTTCAAAGAATCTTTTGATGTTCATTATGTTTTTGATTCTGCTTGCGGCATCCGTTAATGTTTCGTCGGCAATGGTTATGCTCATCATGGAGCGGCGGAGGGAAATTGCAATACTTAAAGCAACCGGCGCTCATCCGTTTTTTATCACCCTGTCGTTCTTACTTGCAGGGCTTGTTACGGGAGCGGCAGGACTCTGTATCGGCTTACTCGGCGGTATCCTTGCTTCCTTGCATATCAACGAGCTGTTTGTCTTTTTTGAATACGTGATAAATGCAGCTCAATCCGCTCTGTATTATCTGCTGGGAAGTACCGGCAATCCTGAAACCATCCGTCTGTTGGCGCCCGAATACTATTTAGAGTATATTCCCATCTCTTTGAATATCACCGAGCTGTATATAATCGCTGCAGGGACGCTTGTTCTGTCGGTGATTGTCTGTATAGTGCCTGCCGTGTATGCGGGTAAAGAGAAGCCGTTGGAAAGTATGCGGAAGCTGTAACAGCAGAAATGAGGAAAGACCGAAAAAGTGTGATACACCCCACCCTTCAGAGGTATATAGATAACCGGTTTTCGTTGTTATTTTGAGATACAATATGCGGCATGTTGACTATAAGTCCCATCTGTATTATAATGAAACTATGGACTGGAAAGAAGCAATAAAGAGATCATTGGGCAAACCATATAAAGTTAAAATGTATCTTATGCAGGAGATAGTTTGGAATTATGGAGCAGGTGTAGCATGTAAAAAAACTTTGTCGCCAAGAAATGAAAAATGGCTTTGGTATGTCAATAATAAAGATGATTATACGTTTAATTTGGATGCGATTAGGGATCCTGATGTGAAATATCCAAATTCTAAAAAAAATGGAAAGCTACGCTGTAATACACTGGGAAAAAATCCTTCGGATGTTTGGCAAATTGCAAAAGTTACATCCGGTTTTAATAGGAGTTCAGAAGAACGGACAAATCATCCTGCTCAATTTCCCTTGGATTTAATTGATAGAATAACATTGGGATTTTCAAATGAAAATGATATTTTATTAGACAATGGAAAATCGTTCAGTAATTGTTGTGTAATCTCTAACCATTTTGAAGAATCTACATTTTCATACGGACTTTTCATTTTTACCGCTTCTTATTTCGTTAATACATAAATTAAAAAAATCATTGCAAGTTAGATTTAAACCTATAAGTATCTTTTCCAGTGATTGAAGAGAAATATTGCGAATCCCTCTTTCAAAACCTGAAATATAAGTCCTATCAAGATTTGCATATTCTGCTAATTGTTCTTGGCTTAAATGTAAGTTTTGTCTGTATTTTCTTAGCGCTTCTTGAATAACTTTAGACAACTCCATAGCATATTTCTATAGCTAAATTGACTATAAGTCTACGGAATATAAGTCTCATTTATTTTGATATAGAAAATTATTGCCGGTTTTTTCAATCTGCTTGCACTTTTTTTGTGAATATACTAGGATACGCGGACTTGGGGTGCCGGAATAATGAATACAAAGCTTTAAGAACCTCATCGGCTTTTTAAAGATGACCGAAGCTATTTGTTCCGTGCTGAGAGTATACCCGAAAAAGACATCTGTATGGATGCCTTACACCTGATCCGGATAATGCCGGCGGAGGGAATAATGAAGTTTCGTCTTTATTTCTTTTTGTTTATCGTATGTTCAATCATACTGCCTCCAACCGCTTTTGCAGGCGGAAAACAAGATACTGCGGAAAAAATCGTTGTTGTCTATACCTATGACTCCTTTGCTTCTGAATGGGGGCCGGGCGCCGAAATAGCCAAACGCTTCAAAGATGAAACAGGCTACACCGTCAACTATGTGATCTGTGAGAATTCAGGTTCCGTCCTATCGAAAGCGATAGCCGAAAAAAAGAATCCGCATGCCGATGTACTGCTCGGTATCAATGCGTTTCTTGTCGATAAGACACGCAGCGCAGGCGTTCTGGAACCGTATACCTCTCCGAATTTGGATAAAGTTGTTCCGAAACACGTTATAATGACTGATGATCAACTACTCACCCCGTATGATTGGGGCTATTTTGCGATTATGTATGACACTCAATCAAAGGTGCCTGCTCCTCAGTCGCTGGAAGATTTAACAAAGCCCGAATATGCAAAATCCTTGGTTATCATGGATCCCCGCACAAGCGCTCCCGGCTTAGGTTTTGCCGCATGGACAAAGGCGGTGTACGGGAACAACTATCTTTCATACTGGAAAAAATTGATGCCTTCCATCCTGACGATGAGCCATTCGTGGAGCGCGGGATACGGGCTGTTTACGGCGGGGGAGGCTCCGCTTGCAGTCAGCTATACCACCAGTATGGCTTATCACATCCGGTATGATAAAACCGATCGGTATCAGGCATTGACGTTTGCCGAGGGGAATATGATTGCGCTTGAAGGGATGGGTGTCGTTAAGAATGCACCGCATAGAGCAGCGGCTCAGGCTTTTATCGATTTTATGCTGACCGAAAAAGCACAGGAAGTGTTGCCCGAAACGCAGTGGATGTATCCGGCAAATACCGCGGTGCAGCTTCCCGAATCATTTAAAACCGTCCCGATGCCGAAAAAATCGCTGACGATTTCCGGTACCGAGGCGGAAACGACGGTAGACGCTATTATTTCAGTATTGGAAAAATAACCGTATTTTCGCATTTTTATCGCAGAATTGTATGGTTTCAATTAATCGAAATACTGCGAAGCGGACACTACTGCAAAACGCTTTTGTAGTGGGCGGCGGGGTGTTATTCTGTGCGGTATTGATTGCTTTTTTCGTACCGCTCGGAGCTGCCGTTTTTCCGGTCTTCGATGGAGACGCTTCTGCAGCGGCCTTTCGGCCTTTATGGAAGGCAGCCCGCTTTACTGTGATGCAAGCGTTTCTCTCTGCGGCAGGGGCAAGCGGTATCGGTCTCTGTGCGGCGTTTTTTTGCGCCCGCCGGAGGTTCTTCGGACGAAAGTTGTTGCTCTCTCTTTCGGCGATACCCTTGAGCGTGCCGCCGGTGGTTATCGCGCTCGCGTTTATCCTGTTTTTTGGAAAAAACGGCTTATTGAACAAACTGCTTGCGGCGCTTTCGGCAGGGGAGCTTTCAATCGGCACCTTCCTTTATTCGACGGGCGGCATTGTGCTTGTACACACCTTTTATAATTTTCCCATTACGATGCGTACCGTATCCGCCGCATGGGAACAACTCCCTGAGGAGACCGAACAGGCAGCTCTTTTGCTCGGAGCCTCGCCGCTGCGCATTTTTAGTACGGTGATCTTTCCGGCATTGAAGGCGCCGCTGTGTGCTTCGTTCGTCATTATCTTTTTATATTGTTTTTTCAGCTTTGTGATTATTCTGCTGCTGGGCGGTCTCGGCGTAACAACGCTGGAGGTTGAGCTGTATCAAACCATCCGCAGAGATATACACGCGAGTACCGCGGCGCATATTGCGCTGGTGGAAACCGGTATCGCGGCGGCGGCGGTCGGGCTGTACGCTTATTTAAGGAGCAGAACATCCGATCATGCTGAAAACACCCAATACGCCCGCAGCCGGTTGCGCATCGGCGGCGCAGCGGAACATATCTTTTTTGCCGTGCTTATCTGTGTTATCTGTTTTTGTTTGCTGTTTCCGCTCGCTTCTCTGGTGTGGTACTCTCTGTCGAGTCCTAAGGCGCCGCTCACGATAACCGTTGATGCGTGGCGGCAGCTTTTACAGCGGCCTCACTTTTGGAGTGCGGTGCGGCACACCATCCAGACGGGGATCGGCACCGCTGTGCTTTCCGTAACGGCTGCGCTTTTTTTTGCGTATGCAGCATTTCAAGCGAATGGGAAGTGGTATAAAAGCCTGCCGCTCATTCCTTTTGCAGTTTCTTCTATTGTACTGGGATCGGGGTGGTTGAAACTTGATGCCATGCCGTCGCTGCTGTTGCTGGTTATTGTACAAAGTTCGCTTGCGTGGCCCTTTGCGTGGATGCAAATAGAAACCGGCCTCGCAAAAATTCCCCGTTCGGTACTCGACGCCGCCCGTCTTTTGTCTTCTTCCCGCACGGATGCATTTTTTCGGGTATTTCTGCCGTTATGCAAAACCGGTATTATATCTGCGTTGTGCTGCGTGTTTGCAATCAGTGCGGGGGACGCATCGCTGCCGCTTCTGCTGCACATTCCGAACTTTGAGAACCTCGCGCTGATGCTGTTCCGCTTTGCCGGTTCGTACCGGTTCACCGAAAGCGCCGGTATCGCGGTGATTCTTGCTGTGCTCACAGGTTTTCTCTTTTATATTCAAGACACGGTGCGGGAGCGCGGGCAAATGCATCAGACTGTTTTTTAACAGCCCGCAAAATAAAGAGGCCGTTCAACCAGAGTTGAACCGTTGGTTC
>NZ_CALHGC010000288.1 GCF_938029485.1 uncultured Treponema sp.
GTAAACAATTTGTTGGGGTGAAAAATTTAACGGACTTAACAATGAGAGGATAAACGAAATGGAAAACAACCCTTTGGCATTGATTGTAAAAGAAAAGACTCTTGGCAGTCTTGTTACCAATGCAAACGATATTAAAAAATATGTATCGGAAAAACTTAAAGAGTATTCCGTTGATAATTACACCGGAGATGCAAAACAGGCGGCAAAGGATAAGGCGGAAATAAACAACGCCATTAAAACGTTGAAAGACCGCCGAATTGCACTTGAAAAAGAATGGAATATGCCTTTTCAAGAGTTCAAGAATATTATCGTCGAAACGACCGGTATGATGGAAAGTGCAAGCAGTAAACTTGATGTAATCGTCAAGAATGAGGAAAACAAAGAAAAGGAAGAAAAACGCTGCAAGATATTAGAGCTGTGGGACGCAAAGAAATTCAATCTTGTAACGCCGGATCGCATTTTTAATGCAAGATGGCTGAATAAAACATATAAGCTCGCAACGATTGATGTTGAACTTGACGAAATCATCAATCGAATCAACGGCGATCTTGCTTCACTCGACGCTTTCGGCGAGGACACCGCCGTTTTAAAAGACCTCTATCTGTCTACGCTAAACTTACAATCAACACTTAATAAGGGAGCCGAGCTTAAAGCGAACCGTGAGCGGCTTATTGCTCTGGAAGCTCAAAAAAAGGCCGAAGAAGAAGCGAAAAAAGCGGCAGAGGCTGAAAAGCAAAAAGAAGTACAAGAGCCGGAAGAAACAAAACAAGATGCGCAAACCGTCATAGCGGTTGATTTTAACACGCACGAAGTAAAGAGCGTCTCCGTAGCGACTGAAAAACCGGCAGAAGAACCTACTTCGAAGATGTACCGATTCAACGTTTACGGAAGTGAAAACATAATAAACAGCGTACGGAATATCGCTCAAGAAATGGGGCTTGCTATTGTGCCGTCGATGACGCTTGAAGGCAGTGTTGCACAAATAACACGCTTTAAAGAACTTCTTGCTCACCGCAATATCGGCTATGACAAAACGGGAATAATCAATCTTGCGGTAAAACAGATTGATTAACAGAGGGGAATTGCAATGAGTGAAAAACGGATGTTTTCAAAGTCAATTACGGAAAGCGATATGTTTTTAGACTTACCGCCTTCCGCGCAGGCCTTGTACTTTCATCTATCAATGAATGCTGATAACGAAGGTTTTGTCAATAACTCTAAACGAATCAGAAAGGTATGCGGCGCAGATGAAGATGATTTGCAGCATCTTATTCGGAACGGTTTTTTAATCCGCTTTGATTCAGGAATTTGTGTGATAACCCATTGGAAAATAAATAACACATTGAGAAAGGATAGATTTACAGCAACGAATTATCTGGAAGAAAAATCAATGCTTGTTGAGAATACAGTTGGCGTTTATTCGCTGAAAAAAGAGGTTGAAAAACCGGTTAAACAGTCGGAAGAAACACCGGTTGAAGAGCCTGTGGAAGAATCCTCTTATGTATCTGAAGCAGAGCCTGAAAGCCAGAAAGATGACGTTGACGATTCGGAAATCAATGCGGAACCTGAAAAAAAATCGGGGGAAACTGCGTATGAGCTTGAAACGGGCGTAAATAAAAGTTATGCGGAAATGATTTTCGACATCTATTTTTCGCACGGGTTACCGTGCGGGAAAAATATCATCGAGTTCACTATGCGTGATTTTAAACTTGCAGGGGATGCGATTAAGCGGTTGCAGTTACACAGTGATGACGTTATTCAAGCGGTGAAAAACTATGTGCAAGTCATAGAGTTGAAACGAAAAGGCCTTACGTGGTGGAACAGTGAACAAAGTTTTTACAATTTTTGTGATAAAAATACGATTTTGCGCTTTCTTCCTGCGAACTTCAAGATTGAGGAATACGCAAAGCAAAAAGGTACTGAAACCGGCAGAGGCTCCGTGCCCGTCGATCGGATAGAGCTTTAAGAGGTATATATGCACGTTGTTGGTAAAGTAAATGATTTGCCAATCGGTACAAAAGTCGTTGAGCATCTGTGTCAAAAACACGGCAAAGTCAAATGTACAGCTTTTGTATTATGCGGTGAAATACATTCCTTTTGTCCTCTTTGTGAACGGGAGCGTGAGGAACGTGAAGAAAACGAGCGGCGGCAGAAAGAGCTTGAATATGCAAGAGAAGCCTTTGAAGCGGAAATGAAAGAACGAAATATTGAGCTTGAGTTTTGGACAAAGAGTATTGCAGATTACAAAGCACAATGTCAGGAACAGAGCAGAGCGCTTGCGTGTGTGAAAAGAATGATAGCTCAAAAGACGGGAAAAATAATCATATTAGGTTCTAATGGTGTAGGAAAAACAATGCTGGGAAGTATCGCCGTTAAAGAACTCGGTGGTAAGATTTTAAGTATGTATGAACTATCGGGCATGATACGCCATAGTTATAAAGACAATGCAGAAAGAGATGAATTTGAAATTGTTAATGAGCTTGCTTCTATTCCACTTCTTGTCATTGATGAAATGGGAAGAACAAAAGGAAGCGAAGCTGAAATGAACTGGTTAAGTTACATACTTGATAAACGGCATGTAAGAAGACTGCCCTTTATGCTGCTTGCAAACACCCATTTGAAGCGTGATTGCAAGGCAAAGGGCTGCAGAAAGTGTTTTGAAAACTATGTAGATAATGATGTATTGAGCAGGTTACGGCAAGACACGGAAATTATAACGATTATTGCACCCGACTATCGGGCAGGAAAATAAAACGGAGTGCCGAATATAACGGAACGGGCAGCTTTTTTGAAGGAGCACCGTCTTAACTTTGAGGAGTAAATGAATGGGATTTTCAAGTACTGTTTGTTACAGAAATGAGGTGGGAAAAATACTTGCAAAGCTGCGTGTCGATTACGGTGAATCGCAAGCGAAACAGGCCGCACGGCTTGGATTTAATCAAGCATATTTGAGCATGGTATCAACTGATAAGCGAAGTTTTTCATACGAACTGTATAAGTCTATCATGGAGCACTACGCGGAAAAGGCTTCGGTTTTTAAGGAAGAGCTTATTAACGAACTTATAAAGGCTGATGTTAAAGAACGGTTTACTAAACTTTTCCCGAATACGACACCGGAGCAAATGCTGTACGTGCTTTATGGGGAAAAGTAGGTAAAAGAACATATTACGGGGTAACGGAAAGACAATGAAAAGCGAAGCGTTCAACATCGATTGTATGGAGTACATGAAACAATGCCACGATAAACAATTCGACCTTGCCATTGTCGATCCGCCGTATGGAATAGAAGAAATGACCGGAACGAATCCCGCAGCCGGACGGGGAAAATTGAAACATCGAGTATTTAATCGCGAAGAAAAAAAGTTTAATCAGTGGGACAGGTCTCCATCAAAAGAATATTTTGATGAACTTTTTCGAGTGTCAAAAAATCAAATTATTTTTGGCGGTAATTATTTTGATTTGCCGCCCACTCGCGGTTTTATTGTCTGGGATAAATGTCAACCGTTTCAGAGCTTTTCGGCGTGCGAGTTTGCATGGACGAGCTTTACCGTCCCTGCAAAGATTTTCAGGTTTGACAACCGCACATCGGGGAAAATTCATCCGACACAAAAGCCGGTTGAATTGTACAAATGGATTTTAGCCACTTTTGCAAAAAGCGGAGACAGCATACTCGATACACATTTGGGTTCCGGTTCCTCAAGAATTGCCGCGTATGATATGGGTTTTAATTTTACCGGAACGGAGATTGATACGGAATATTTTAACGCGCAAGAAGTGCGCTTTAACGAGTACCGACAGCAGCTCTCACTTTTTGAGTTTGCAGGCGGACACATACAAGGCGAATTCGCCTTATAACACTTTGTAAGGAGCATACACTATGGAAACACGGAAAATTGTACGGACACTGAACGCGGGAGTGTTTTTCGGAAACATCAAAGAAGAAAACGGAAATACGGTCGTTATGACTAATGCGCGGCGCATTTGGTATTGGGAAGGGGCGTCGTCATTGTCGGAATTGGCGCAGCTAGGAACGGCATTACCTGAAAAGTGTATGTTCCCTATAGCGGTCGATGAGGTAAAACTTTTTGAAGTTATTGAAATCCTTTCCGTAACGGAAGAAGCCGCATCAAGTATTGACGGAGTTGCCGTATGGACACAGCACAAATAAAGCAGTTTTTACGCGGCACAGACACTATGCCTACCGCTTTCCATAACCGTACTAACAACTTCATCTATGAATGTAACGATGGCAGCGGATACTGCTGTGGAATAGAAAAGGGAAGCGGCGTCAGAGGTGGGTACGGACACGGATCGTCTGAGGGGCGCGGCTCCAGAGATGGAAAATCATGCGATATAGACGAAATCTATATTGGGCGAAGCGGCGATAAAAACGGAGGCGGGTTCGGAGACGGAGACGCCGGAAGCGGTGATTCGTATGGAAGAGGAATAGACGGCAAATATCCAAGGGGCGTATGCAATGTAAACAACACCGCCCTTACCATTCTCATCTACAATGGGAAGCCCGTGTACACAGTTGACGGCATTCCATGCGTATTCCAGTCGATACATGATACGTTGGCAAAAGTTGCCGTTATCAGTAAAACCGATTTTACCAGTCAAACGGCATTTATTGCACAATTCAATGGTTTCTTTGCGCACGGAGAAACAGTACGAGATGCGCTTTTAAGTGCAAAAGAAAAGTATTACCGGAACATCGATTTTGAGGCAAAGAAAGCAGAACTGAAAGCTCTTTTTTCACGAAGTGCGGATAAAAAGCTCTCTGTTCGCACACTGTATGAATGGCATGGTATGCTTACCGGCTCTTGCTGCTTTGGGCGCGATGAATTTATACGTACTCATACCTTTAAATACGATGATCGGCTTACGCTTAAAGAGTTTGTAAACCTTACCGCAGCGCATTTCGGCGGTGAGAAGATAAAGGAATTATTGGAGTAAATAAATGACCATAAAAGAATTTGATGCCTTACCTCATTTTGCTAAAAACAGACAGCTTCGTTTTGCGGAAAAACAGCAAAAGAAACAGATTGAGGACAAACAATATCTTAAAACAGCAGACTTGGAAGATAAAGCGGAAGTCGTTTTTGCGGATAAAGACTACGCTATTATCAAACAATTTCCGTCATCGGTGAGATTCGTGAAAGGCGATTTGTTTACTGCTGTCTATCAAAAAGAGGGAAAATGGTGGGCTTACTGTACGTATTTTCCAACGTTCGAAGATACTCTCTTTTATATCCTCGGCGTTATAAAGGAAGGTAGTAATTCTCATTTTGGAGAGTACGTTTCCAAACTTTTCAAGGCATTATAGAGGCAAATAAAATGAAACAGAAATTATTGGATATGATAGCGGAATTGGAAAAAGAAATTATCATTTTTGACAATAAGAATCGCAAAAAATTTGAAGAATTACATGCATTCCACAAAAATCGGATGGAAGCATTGCGCGTGTATTTAGTTGGTAAAGGGATGTCGCCTGAATGGAAGATTACTCGCATAGAAGATGATTGGAAGCTTCATTTACACTTTAACGTGGAACCCATTCCGTGTATTGGTCGAGTAGCCTTAAGCCGAAAAGGGATTACATCTGCCATTTTGGAGGATGACATCATGCGAAGAGAAGTCAGTATGAAGCAGCAGAAACAAATTTATCGGTTGTTTAGTGATGGTATCAGTTTTTTTAATTCCATTGATTTTGGAATGCTGGATAAAAAAGTACGTGAGCTTGATTTTTGTACGGAAAATACAATTAGAACCCAAAGAGGAATCGCCTATGAGCTGTATAGCAGATTAGAGTTGTTCAAAAAGTGGATAGCGGAGGCAAATAAATGAAAAAAATGAAAAAACGGTACTGTGCCGCTTGCGGTAAACGTGTTCCTATAGGAGTGCCCAAATGCGGTGAATGGGTTTCAGCTGATAGGGCACGGCAGACACCGCTGTACTATTGTTGTTCCGAATGCCTTTTGAAGCACATATTAGCACCGCAAGTAATGAAACGCTCACATGCACAATAAAATATACGGGGGAATAGAAATGCTAACATTTATACTAAAAAAAGAATGGTATGAGAAAATTGAAAGCGGTGAGAAAACAATAGAGTATCGTGAGGTAAAGCCGTATTGGACAAGAAGACTTGAAAGAGCAGAATTTAGAGGAGGCAATATATACTGGGATTTTAACAAGACAGTCTTTGAAAATTTCTCCGCTCCCTGCATTTTTCGATTAGGGTATACAAAAGAAACACTAGAGGCATGGATTACAAAAATTGAGGTTGTAGATGGCAAAGATACTGATTTACACATAGATAAACCGGTATATGCAATTCATTTTATGAAAATACTACAGGATGCGAAAAAAGAATAAAAGAACGGCACCGTAGCATAAGGGTAATGCGCCGCCGCTTTGAAGAAATATGATGTAGCGCGCGTACCATCAGGCGGCATACCTACGGGCGGCTATAGAATACTATGCAGGTTCGAGTCCTGCCGGTGCCAATAAGGGGGTAAGAAAATGACACTAAACGAAATAATTTCTTACGCAAAGAAACAGAAAATTGATTTTGATAAACCGGTTGCAGGCCTGTTTATATTAAATCATATTATACCGTTTTCCATTTTTAATTGTAGTTGCAATTTTAAAAACGAATTAAAACTTGAAGCACAGCTTTCAAATGACTTTCCGATTTGTCATATCGACTGGGGCTACGAATGCGAAGATGAGGAGATGGAAGAATGACGAAAACCGCAGATACACAAGATAAAATCATCGAAATTACAGAAGCGATGCGCGATTTGATTTTGTACAAAAATGAAAAGTACGGGGATAGTGCGCTGCATCCTAAGCGTATTTTTCACAAAGGAAATGCTGTCAGCTCAATTCTTATTCGACTAGACGATAAACTGAGCCGTGTTATGGAAAACAATGACCAACTTCCGCGCATCAATGATGTAGCTGACATCATCGGCTATTGTACCTTGCTTCTTGTCGGCATGGGCGCAAAAAAGGAAGACATTGAAAAGCTAATGGATTGAAACACGGGAAAGTAAAATATGGATACTTATAATTTACTTTGTGGCTTAAAAATAAAATATAGATTTTTTAAGAGGTGAAACAATGAAAAAAGAAGATTTGATTGAATTGAAAAAATGTAAAGGGTATCAGACTTTATCACAAGCGGTTGAGAAAGATATTGCTCGCAACCCGAAAGATACAGAATATGCAGAAAAATTAAACTGGGTAACAGAAAGAGCGCTGCATTATGCAGAAAAATTAAATCTGTCTGCTTCTGAACTTTTGGATAAATGGGAAGAAGAACGAGATTATTGGTATATGAACTATTATCAAGATTGTAATATGCCAAAAATCGAGGGCGATAACGTTTTTGTTTTTGACACTGTAGATGATTTTCTAAAATCTATTCCTTCTAAGAAGTTTATTTGCCCTTGCTGTAAAGGAATTACGACAAATCCTTACGAGTGTAATTCAGGGATCAAAAAAGATAACAAACCTTGCGATTGGAAAGTTTACGGTCTTTTTGATTTGGGACACGTAACAGTATTTGTTAAAGACAAATTGCAGTCTGATAAAATATTTACCCCGGTAGATTGGGAAGAAGGAGAAAAAACAAAATGACAATCGAAGAAATGAAAGCAAAGGGGTTTAAGCGGTACACAGCATTTTTAGAAAGAGTAATTTCGACCGGAGCAATAGAAATATGGGCAAGGAATGAGAGCGATGCAAAGCAAATATTTGAAAACGTCGCTGATGAGCTCGGTCATAATTACTATGAAGACTGGGAAGCTGCAACAGTCGAATTATTTGGAGAGTGCAATATTCCCTTACCATCTACACCACTTGCGCAACGAACCGTAACGGATTTCAACGAAGATTTTTACAAAAACGAGGAGGAATAATAATGAGAGTGGTTGTAGGTTTTATGGTGAATTGTTTGGTCTCTGTTTTAGTGTTTTGTGTGCTTAATTTTCACTTCTTTGAAAAAAGACGGTATCGAGTATTAAAGAAATGGAATGCACAATTGGACATTCTTTTGAAGGCTGCTGAACTTAAAAACAAGGGAATACCAATCCCGGAACATATACAGCGTTACATTAGAGAGCTGTATAAAACGACAGAGGAGAAGTAAATCATGGAATTTGACAAATCGAGAGTATACACCGCGGTCAATGCGGAAGATTTACCCATTGGGAGTAAGTGTATTTTTGCCAATAATGTTTTTACGTTAAAAGACCATGTGCGTAATAATTATCCGGCGGAGATACTAATCAGTGTTTGTAGTGAAACCATCACGGAACGCTTTAACAGCGACAGCGATGAATTCTATTCTTTAGCCTACCTTATCGAACCGCCCGCCGAACCTAAGTACAAGCCGTTTGAGAGTGTTGAAAAAGCGATGGAAGCAATTAAGGCACACGGCCGTTACGTAATTAAAACAAACAACATGATGTCCGCTTTTCTGGTTACTGAAGATGATAAAGATCAAGGAGAATCCAGAATTTTCATAGATGGATATTGGTATAGCCTTCAAGAGCTATGTAGGTTGTTTGTTTTCGCCGACGATGATACGCCGTGCGGGGAATTGGTGGAGGAGTAAACTATGCAAGATTTAAATGACATTATGATTAAAAGCTGTCTTGAGGGAGAAAATTGCAAAACACAGCAAGAATTTCTGGAGAAAATCCTCAAATTAAAAAAGGAATATCTGGAAGCTGAAATCTGTTTTGTGACTAAAGGAAGTAAGGAAAAGAATATTCCTTTTTTCTTCTCGCAAAAAATCAAAA
Organism: uncultured Treponema sp.; assembly: GCF_938029485.1. Classification (GTDB taxonomy): domain Bacteria; phylum Spirochaetota; class Spirochaetia; order Treponematales; family Treponemataceae; genus Treponema. Next base: position 8,814 of record NZ_CALHGC010000288.1, read on the forward strand.
GTGTATGGCTTGATAAGATAGTCAAAGACTCTTTTCTAGACAAGTCGATGCAAGGACGGCCGCTCTCTTATTTTTATACCGGTGAACAATTCGGTCTTTATGATTTGAACGATGAACTACCTGATACTCGTGATGAGCACCTAGCAATCGTTGTTATGTTAGAAGATGACTAGGACAATCCTACTTGATGACCTACCTATCAGTCTGCTCCGGTATTGAAGCAGTAAGCGTTGCATGGGAACCGATAGGCTTAAAGCCTATCGGCTTTTCAGAAATTGAACCTTTCCCTTGCGAATTATTGAAGCAAAAATACCCGAACGTAAAAAATTATGGAGACATAACACAATATGAGAAATGGAACGCGGGAGAATTTGACATTCTGGTCGGAGGAACACCTTGCCAGTCTTTCAGTGTTGCCGGAAAGAGAGGCGGAACCGCTGACGAGCGAGGCGCTCTCATGTATGCCTATCTGGGAATTGTGGAAACATACCGCCCCTGCTGGGTTATATGGGAAAACGTACCCGGCGTTTTATCCTCG
>NZ_CALHGC010000289.1 GCF_938029485.1 uncultured Treponema sp.
CAGTGCGAAACGTTGAGCACTGTGCCCCGACGCTCGCGTCGGGGTATGTTGATTGCCGCCCCTATCCCCGCACCTCACTTTCTCCTTTTCCGGTGCAAGCGGATATTTTTACCATCCAATACAGTTATTCGGTTGAAAAACGCAGAATAATAACGATTATTCGGTCGAAAAACGCAAGAATAAGTTGAATATTCGGTCGAAAAACGCTATCTTTGACGGAGAGGTACTGTATTTATGGAACGTACGATATTACATCAACTAATCAACTGGAAGAATAAGAAGACCCGTAAACCCCTGCTGATGACAGGTGTCCGGCAATGCGGCAAAACGTACCTTATCCGTGAATTCGGTAAAAGGGCATTTGAAGAAACGGCATATTTTAATTTTGATGGAAATATGGGCTTACAGTCAATCTTTGATTTCGATTTTAATGTTGAAAGAATCATCGATGAACTTGAAACCGCCGTGTACGGACATAACATCATCCCCGAAAAAACGCTGATCATTTTTGATGAAATTCAGGATTGTCCGCGGGCGATACAGGCGCTTAAATACTTTTGCGAGGAAAAGCCGGAGTTGCACATTATTGCCGCAGGTTCTCTGCTCGGCATAGCGCTGCGCAAAGACGGCATATCTTTTCCGGTAGGAAAGGTTGACCGGCTTGAAATGTATCCGATGAGTTTTGAAGAATTTGTCATCGCCGACGGAGGAAAAAAATATATAGACGGTATCGGGAAATTCGAGCTTAGCCGTGAGCTGCCTGAACTCTATACGGTTCCGATGGAAAAATATCTTAAAAACTACTATATTGTCGGCGGAATGCCGGAAGCGGTGCAGATATGGATTGACACTCATGATTACCGTCAGGTAGAAGAAATACAAGAACATATTTTAAAAGACTATGCGGAGGATTTCGGCAAACATACTGCTCCGGAAACGGCAACAAAAATACGGCTTATTTGGGAAGCCATACCTTCGCAAATAGCGAAGGATAACAACAAGTTCATTTTTTCTCATGTAAAAAAAAGCGCGCGTTCAAAAGACCTTGAAGATGCGCTTGAATGGCTGGTAAACGCCGGTATTGCCTATAAACTGAATATGGTTCCCACCCCTGAGCTTCCCTTGTCGGGAATGGCCGATACCACGTACTTTAAAGTATATCTGGCCGATGTCGGTTTGCTGCGTAAAAAGTCGAATATCCATTTCAAAACGATTCTTGAAGGAGATTCCGCTTATATACATTTCAAAGGTGCACTAACCGAAAACTACTGCCTCACTCAGCTAAAGTGTCTGGGCATAGAAAGTTATTTTTGGCGGACAAAGGCTGATGCGGAACTTGATTTCTTAACCGATTATGCAGGCGCCGTCGTCCCTATTGAAGTAAAGTCTGCGGATAATACGAAAGCAAAAAGTCTCCAGCTGTTTTGTTCCCGATACGAACCTAAAACAGCGATTAAAACGTCTCTTAAAAATGTGGGTAGTAATGTGATTGGCTCTACCCGTGTGTGGAGCCTTCCGCTTTATACCTTATTCCGCATCAAGGAGTATATCGCGTCTCTCTACAAGTAGCGCTCCGGATATCCCCTACTTGGTTTTAAACTTTGAATTTGGAAACCTCTTGAGCCAGCGTTATAATACTTCGTTTATTTTTCTGACTGATTTCATCCACTTCATGGACGGCTTTATTGATTTGCAGCGCACCGGAGGCCATCTCATTCATACTATCGGTGATAATATGAGTGAGGTTATCCAGTTTATGCATCTCATTTGTAACGTTTTCGCCGCCTTTGAGCATTTCTTCGGAACCGGCCTGTACTTCCATCGTAACCGTATTGATATTTTTGATGGCGGTCAGAACCCCATTACTGCCATTCTCCTGTTCGTGCATTGCCTCGGTAAGCCGGTTACTCATATCTTTTACCTGCTCCGCCAAGCTGAAAATAGCGTTGAATTTCCCCTCAACCGTTTTGGAAGAAGCGGAAAGCGTTTCAATTTCGCCGCTTAACATTTTAAGCGTTGCCGTTATCGTTTTTCCTTGAACCGAAGATTCTTCGGCGAGCTTTCTGATCTCATCGGCGACGACGGCGAATCCTTTTCCCGCCTCTCCTGCGTGCGCAGCCTCAATTGCGGCATTCATTGCAAGTAAATTTGTTTGGGAGGCAATGTGTTGAATAACGCCGGAAGCTTCCATCAGCGAGCCTGATTCTTCGGCAAGTTTTTGTGTTATGTTATTCGATGTTACGATTGTCTCTTTGCCGGCGTTTGTGGCCGTTACAAGCTCTTTAATGGAATCGGATGTTTTCTTCAGCATCTGCGTTATGGAAGCAATATTTGCGACCATCTGTTCTACTGAAGCGGAAGATTGTGCTACGCTGCCTGCTTGTGCTTCGATACTGTCATTGAGCTGCTTGATTGTTTTAACGATTTCCTCAACGGTTGCAGCTGTTTCGGTAACGCTTGCGCTTTGTGTTACCGATTGCTGTTTAACGCCGACGATACTTGCATTGATTTCATGGATTGCGCTTGCCGTCTGGGTTACATTACCGGCAAGCTCGCTGCCGATCTGTCCCTATCAATCTTGATATTCGTTGCAAGAACTCCGGCTGTACTGCCTTTCTCCATAAGCGGCGTA
>NZ_CALHGC010000290.1 GCF_938029485.1 uncultured Treponema sp.
TGCTCAAGGATGATAAGTCTTATCCATTTATCAAAATTACCAATGAGCGCTATCCCCGGCTCTACCGGACGCGGCGGATACAAAACGACGGCGCGCGTTATTTCGGCCCCTTTCCCAATGTGCCGGCCATCGATGATTTTTTATCGCTCGTCAAACGGACGTATGGGTTGAGGCAATGCAAGCGTTTGAAAAAACGGGAACCGTGCCTGTATTTTCATATCGGCCGGTGCAGTGCTCCGTGTGCGGATAAAATTTCCGAAAGCGATTACCGGAAGGATATCGACGAAATTGCCCTGCTGCTTGAAGGAGACTTGAAAAAGCCGCTCGCCGAATTGACTGAGAAGATGAAAGCTGCCGCAGCCGCCCGCGAATTTGAAAAAGCCGCCCGTATTAGGGACGGGATGCAGGCGGTACGGGCGCTTCGCGGACAAAACACCGTTGAAGACATGGATCCGGAAGCCCGCGACTATATCGGATGGGCGGCGGAAGGGGCGCTGATTACCTTTACGGTATTTAAAATGCGGGGCGGCAAGGTTGTCGGCAGGGATTTATACCGGACGGAAAGCCTCAAAGATGAAGCCGAGGTATTACCCGAATTTTTAATCGCATACTACACCGACCCGAAACAGATTCCGCCGCATATCTTCGTGTGTGCAGGGCAGGAATACGAACTCGCGGAACAATGGTTTGCCGACCGGCTCGGCGTTAAAGTTACTATCACGGCGATTCCGTTGGAAGATCGGAAACAAGCCTCTGATGACACTATCGCGGCTTCCATCGAAGAAACGGAATCGGTTGCCGCCACTACGGATTTCATCAAAACCACAGCATTGGTTGCTGCCGAAAAAACGCCGGTATATGGCGCCGTTACACCTGATGAGGCTGCTACAGCGCCGGTATCCGACAGTGTAGACCGCCGGAACGTACCGGAGCGGTCGGCAGCAGACCGCTTGCCTCCTTCCGTACTTCGGCGGCATAAAGCGGCGCTTGCAATGGCGCAGTTTAACGCAAAAGAGGACGCTGCCCGCCGTGTCAAGGAGCTGGGAGACTTTCCCGCGCTGGAAGAACTCCAAAAGATATTATCGCTTGACCGGCCGCCCCACCGCATCGAAGGTTTCGATATCGCTCATTTGCACGGCAAGTACACCGTTGCAAGCCTGATCTCGTTTAAGGACGGCAATCCCGACAAAAAGAACTACCGGATTTTCAGGCTGCGCACTACGGACGGCATTATCGACGACTATGCCTCCATGCGGGAAGCGGTGGCGCGGCGGTATACCCGTTTGCTGAATGAGGCGGCGGAATTGCCCGACCTTATTATGATAGACGGCGGAATCGGTCAGGTGAATGCGGCCAAGGCCGTGCTCGACGCGTTGGAGCTTGATATTCCGTTGGTCGGCTTGGCTGAAAAAAACGAAGAGCTTTACCGGCCGCATATCAACAAGCCGATTGTACTGCCGCGGCGGA
>NZ_CALHGC010000291.1 GCF_938029485.1 uncultured Treponema sp.
ATCCATATCGCCGTAGCGCGCGCTCGACATGAGATCGTGAATGGCGAAGACGCCGCCTTTTTTCAGCACGCGAAGCGTTTCCGAAAGCAGCTCCTGTTTATTTACACCGGTAATATTGTGATATACGTAATTGCTCGTAACCGCATCGAAACTTTCGTCCGGAAAATCGAGTTTTACCGCGTTGCCTTTTTCGAAGCGTACATTCAAAACGCCTTCGGCTTTTGCATTGTTTTCGCACAGCGCTTTGCTGAACGAGCGGTACTCCGCACCCCACGGATCGACGCCGAGCATCGTCCCCTGCGGATTCCGCTTTGCACACGCAATCGTAAGCGCGCCGCTGCCGCAGCCGACATCGAGTCCCGTACCGCCTGAGGGCAGCGTCACATACTTCGCCGTCCCTTCGATGATACCGCGTGCCATCTGCCGCTTGCCGTTATAATCGAATGCACGGTACCAGCGCAAAAACAATACCGCAGCGGCACCGAAGCCGATAAAAAAGAGCGCAAACAGCACCGAAAGCACGGTCCTGAATGTTCCCGAAACGCCGACACCGGCAATTCCGAAAACGGCGAGCAAGATAAACGAAACGCATGTGCAGGCGGTAAAAAGGACGAGCACTTCTTTCGGCACCCAGTTTTTATAATCGGGTTTCATAGATTCCTCCGTGATTGTATTCGTAAAAACTATATCGATTTCTATTGATAATTTCAATCAGTTAGACAAAACTAATTTTTTTAACCCGTATCCGATTCTCCATATAACCGCCGTACGCTGTCAAAATCTTTGCAATACGTTGTAAAACGAATATCGTATCTTGACCTCATATACCGACTTCAGTACAATACGCCCTATATCGAAGAAGTTACCGTTAGCTAACTATATATTTAAATAGTTTTTTTATGGGAGAAATTATGAATAATCGTCTATTTAAGATATACGTCCTGCCGTGTTTATTATGCTTGTTCGTATGTTTTTTTACATCGTGCCCGAACGGAGCCGGAGGTACTTTCGGCGGTACGCTCGTTACCGTTACTGTTCTGGATTCCGTAGGCGGCACTCCCGTCAGGGAAAGTTCAACCCTCGCCGCATATAAGGCGGGTACGACGATTTTGGAATACACATCGGTTCCGGTTGTCGGCGGTACCGCACGGCTGTACCTGTTGAAAGACCAATGCTATGATTTGCGCTTAAGCGGTATAAAAGACAAACTCGCCGCATCGGTCATTGAAAATTATTGGGTTAAATCCGATAGGCAAACCGTTACGATGATCCAGCGGGTACCGCAGCAAGGCGCACTGACGGAAGCTCCGAGCGTACAGTCCGTTACATTGAATGGAATACCGTTTGAAGACAGCGGCATATGGTCAGGAGGGGGCGATGCACCAATGCGGTTGGAAATCGTTTTCCACTGCCCGTCACGCGCAATTGTTGCCAACGCGAGCGGAAATTTCGGATGTGCCGTTGCGGCCGGCTCATCCCCGTCTTCACGCAACAACATCGCTTCCGTTTCGCCCGACTGCGTAAAAGCGGCCGACGGCAGCTGGACGTGTACCGCCCGCTTCAATTTCAACAAAATTTCATTTCCGAATAAAATAGACGACTTTATCATTACCGCTTACGATGCTGCGGGAAACCGCGTAGAACGCCATATCAATTCCGTCGAATTTAAAGAACGCCGTCCGGCAATTAAAGATATAAGCGGAGCTTCTGTTAAAGACTTTCGGGTTGAAATGCACCGCTTTCCGCATTCGTTAAAGCTTTTCAGCCTGCCGGAACAATCGGCAATAAGGCCTTTCGGTATCGGCACGCACAACGGCGAAAGCAATACCTACGAAGTGCTGCTGTACTTTAGGGTAAAAGATCGCGGGGCGGAAGATTTACCCATCCGCGGCTTTGATATTTACCGAAGGGTTCAGGGACAAACGGAATGGACGCGCGTAGGGCAAAGACAATATGCTGCAGACTACGCCGGCGAAAACAATACGAATTGGCCGGCATATAAAGGGATTCATCTCGGCTACGACACGGACACTTCGCTTACAGAAAACGTAACCTACGAATATAAAGTTGCCCCTTTTACCGACGGTACACATCATCTCGATTCCCCGACGGCAACCGCGCGTCTGTTACCGGCGAATACTATCGAACTGCAAAGCCCTGCCGACAACGGCTTTGTAAAAAAATCGGAACTCAACAATTTGAGTTTTTCGTTCCGCTTGACGAATGCCGCCATTTGGGACCAAAAGCTTGCCGACGCTTTTTCGTTCGGACTGTTCATTACCGAAAAAACTTCAGACCAAAAAATCATCTTTGCAGGAAAGGCGACTTTTTATCTTAAAAAAGGCAAAGGTGAAAGACTCGGTTTGCAGTATGCCATGTCGGGAAATCCGCAAGAACATTCTTTTAAGGAATTGCAAGCGAGAGGCGTTATTGCTTCGAACTTTACGGAAGACGATTTTATTTTGTACAAGAACGGTGTTATAACGATTAAACCGGCATATCTTTTCCATACAATGAAGGGCTTCAATCACCCGCAGTGCAAAGACGAAACGTTTCAAACGGGCATTACCTACGCGTGGGACATCTTCGACTGGGGAAAAGAGCTCAAAAAAACATACGACGACGAACCTGCGGCATTTTCCGCCGCATGGAAAAGCAAAGACGTGGACGGCAACGAAATAGGCACGGACATTGAACCGCTCAGTTCGAGCGAAAGTTTTGCAAACGCCATCCGCTATGCAAGCAGTTTGAACGGGCAGTATTTCTTTAAAGTAACCGATGAATGAGAGGCACAATATGCAGATAAAAAATACAATACACCAAAAACGCGCCTTAAAAACGGCCGTACCGATACTTGCAGCGGCGGCTTTTGCCGCAGTGCTTGCAGGCTGTCCTACAGGCTTTGTTCAAACGGGCAGCGGCGGAACGGCCGGCGCTTTTTCCGGCGGCGGAGCTCATTCGTTCGGAGCCGAATGGGTCGCAGAGCAGCAGGAAGGCCGCGGCAAAGACGAAACGGTAAGCGAAGGCTATTCGATCGTTAAAGCTGCCGATTTCGTAACGGCGGATGTCTTTACGGCGCTGAACACCGCAGCCGAATCCCGCCAGGATTTACATGACGGCTACGTATACTTTTTGGTAAAATCCCATGGCGATGCCGCGCAATTCCGCGCCGCAGTACGAAAACTGAACGGCATTTTGTATGCGCAGCCGGACTACCGATATGACGCACCGAAGGCAATACAAAGAGATGAAAAGCCGCCGTACCGCACACCGAAAGTGCGCACTTCCGTTCATCCCGGCGCGTTAAAACCGTTCGGCACGGGTGACGGTAACGTAAACGAAGATCCGAAAGCAGACCTTGCGGATTGGGGCTTAACCGCAGCCCATGCGCTTGAAGCATTTAAAGCATACGATGCAAGCGATGCGGTACATCCGGTGCTTACCGCCATTGTAGACAGCGGTGTAAACAGTCTGCACGAAGATTTTTATGACAAAGGCGGATCCATCATCCTGTATGCAAAATCGTCGCTGAAAAGAGGAAGCGACGTGATATGTGATCCGCTCGAGTCCGTTCCGATAAGCGACAACTGGGACGACGTGGGACACGGTTCGCACTGCGCGGGAACGATTGCGGCAGTCGGAAACAACGGCAAGGGTATTTGCGGCGTTTCTCATGCGAATACGAAACTTATCGCATACCGCGGGTTGAGCAGGACAGGGGGTTCTTCATATTCGGTGTATTCGTGCCTCGGCGACCTTGCCGAAATCATTACCGAACTGCGAAAAGAACCTGCATCGCGCAACAAATCGGTCTTCACAGGACTGCCGGCCGACATAAAAACTTACCCGAAGCTGACACAAAAAACCGTACCCGTCAACATATCTTTAGGCGGCTATTCGATACACCCGTACGAAGTGGAAATGATGAATAAGGCGCTCGCCGCGGGTATTTTACCGGTTATCGCAATGGCAAACGACGGCAAAACGGTCGCATCGTACCCGGCCGCGCTTCAAGGCGTACTGGCCGTAGGTGCGACATCTATGGACGATACGAAAGCTCCGTTCAGTAACGGCGGTTCATGGATAAGCGTGTGCGCTCCCGGAGAAAGCATTTACAGCTGTTATAACAACGGTACGGACTGGTCGAACACCTTATCTCCGACGCTGCGCGAAAGTTATACGTGGATGAGCGGAACCTCTATGGCAACGCCCTTTGTCACCGGAACGATCACATACCTTTTATCAATGAATCCGGACATGAGCCCGTACCAAATCAAAACGCTTTTGGAAAATACCGCCGACAAAATAGATAGGGGCTCTCCGTACGGCAGATACGATGCGCGCGGTTTTTCGAAGTGGTACGGCTACGGCAGGGTAAACGTTCTGAAAGCCGCTCAAGCGATTAAAAACGGTTCCGTTCCCGCTCAAGGTCAAACATATTCGGAAAAAGCGGTAATCATAACCGTAAAAAAAGGCGGCGCCGTGCAGAAAAATAAAACAGTGTGGTTATACGAAAAACAAAGCGGCTTATGCGCTGCAGCCGGCATGACCGATGAAAAGAACGGGACGATACGGTTTTACGGATTAAAAACGGGTACCGAATATGAAGTCGGCATAAACGATAACGGCACCTATAAAACAAAACCGATTACCGCACCGGCCGACTCCGACATATATATCGACTTTGAGCTGAACAAGTAATCCGTCAGTGATCAAAGACATTTTCCCCGACTAAAAAGCCGCCTCGCAAAAGGCGGCTTTTTTTGAGCGGTCGTTTTTTTTCTCGACAGCCCGTCGTTTTTTTCCTTATTTTTTTTCGCCTTTTTGCATAACCGCAACCAATGATTTATGATTCTCCGGCAGCAAGGGAATCATCTCTCGTATATCAGCCATATCGTATACGACGATATAACTGATATACAATTTTCCGCCTTTTTTATAAATGGAGCCTTTTTCAAGGGCGGTATTTGTACTAATTTTGCTTCCTTTTGTGATTGGCTCAGTCGGTGCATGCATACGCAAATCACCGCCGGTCCCGCTGAAAAAATACGCTTTTCCGTCCGCAGCGGGAACAAGCGTGATTTCTTTAAATGTATAGCTAAAATCCATGTTATGCATAAGCGCGTGATACGGAGTTTTCTCTCGGGTTATAAACGTAATTGTCGGAGGAGTTGCCGACGATTTTTGGATCCTGATTTTTTCAGGTACGGCATTCGGAAATTTTATACCGTTCATTACCGGTATAACGGCTCCGTCATAGTCGCCTAAAATATCGGCTTCGGTTACAGGTTCCCGTTCGGCGGCGGGCGGAAGCGGC
>NZ_CALHGC010000292.1 GCF_938029485.1 uncultured Treponema sp.
GAAGTACAAGCAGGTTCTGAAGAAATGCTGAAAGGCGGCGAAGGCGTTGCAGAGGAAATGCAGAAGCTTGATAGCCTCACCCGTGTTATCACTGAAAGCATGAACGAAATGGCATCCGGTGCGGTGCAGATTAACAACGCCGTACAGGAAGTGAGCGAGATAACGCAGAAGAATAAACGGAGTATTGAAAGCTTGGCTGCAGAAGTTTCCAAATTTAAGGTCTAGTATGCTGTTTTGCTTCCTCTTCGGCTTTGCAGGCGGGACAAAGGCCGGTAAGTTCTATGCTGTGCGATGTTATGGTAAAACCGGTTTCCGATAATATCTGATCTTCCAAATCGTGAAGCGGGCACACGGCAATGTCTGCGGATACCTTGCACTTGCTACACACAATCCGGTGGTGATGTTCCGTTCCTTGTTGGGATGCAATCTGAAAATAGGCTTTTCCGTCGGGATGCACACTTTTTGTTATAAAACCGGATTCGACAAGTGTATTCATCGTTCGGTATACTGTTGATAAGTCAATTTGCAGAGCCTCCCCGCAGGCTTCATGCAAATCTTCGGCGGAGAATGCCTTATCCTTATCTTGAGATAAAATACTAATGATCATATTCCGCGCCTTCGTTTTGCGCAGTTTCTTTGTACCAAACGGATTTTCCATACTTTTCTGTCCTATGCACTGCTCTTTCGAGTAAATACAACGCTTCAATTATATAGAAGAACGTTGTTTTTTGAAAGAGCTAAAACTTTGTTTTCATGCTGAAATCCTGCTTGTAAGTTTCTGTTTACTAGACACCAATCAGTAAATAAGCTATACTTCCCCAATATAATACATAGAATAGCTTGATTATTCGTGTCGGCGGTTTAATCGCCCCGTACTTCCTGAGCATAACATAAAGATATTAAAGTCGGCTGCACCTATCTTATTTTTTGTTAATATGGAGAATTGACAAAATGAATGAAAAAACCATATCCTCCGCACACGCACATATGCATCGATTAATAATTCCCAATCATAAAAAGATTAAGACAAAGCTGATCGTATTACTGCTTTCTCTTATTGCCTTTGCCGGTTTAACGATCGGCATTATCTTTGTTAGACATTTTTATATTACAACAAAGCAGAATATTGCTGCTGATTTACAGACCATTGCGGATGATGGAGCGCTTTTGGTAAACGAAAAAATTAATACCACAAAGACAGCATTGGAAATCCTTTCCCGTCTGCCCGAATTACGAGATCCTGATTTACACCCTAGGGAAAAAGCTGCCGTTATCGATAGGGAGCTTCAATATAACAAATCATTTCTCCGGTTCTCTTTTACACCGCCGGACGGTACCGGTTTTTGTGCGACGGGGCCGAGTTATGATGCGGCAAATTCCGAATGGTTTAGAACAGCTATGAGCGGTAAATTTTTCATCACGGAACCGTATTTTGCAATGATGGACAAGAAATTTATTTGTTTAATGGCTGTGCCCATTTTTGATGAAGGAAAAGTCATCGGCGTACTTGGAATCGATACGCCGGCTGAAAGCTTATCCATACTTGTGGAAACAACTCCTGTCGGACAAACCGGTTATTGTTCTATCAATGGACGAGACGGTACCGTTATTGCCGACCCCGATGAGAAAGTTATTCAAGATCAAGAAAATCCCATTGTACTTGCCAAAAGCGATCAAGCCTTTAGCCGAATCGGAACATTTATCGAACAGGCGCTGCGCGGGAAGCAGGCGCCGGCTGTTGTTCAGTATAAAGGGGCGGACTATATTATTTCAGCAGCAAAGGTGCCGGTCAGCGGATGGTTGTTTACAGCACGCTTACCGTATCGAGAGTTTACCGCCCCGATTATCACATCGTTGTACCAAATGGCGGGTATCATTATTCTCATCTTTATAATCGCCGATATTATCGCTATTTTCTTTGCAAGAAAAATCAGTATGCCGCTTCGGGATATTACGGCGGCGCTGCAAAGTATTTCCGAAGGTGAAGGAGACTTAACGGTTGCACTGCCGGTCTACGGAAATGACGAAATTGCTCATATTGCCTATTTTTTCAATAAAACGATTGAAAAAATACGGACATCGATTCAGCTTGTAGAGCAGAATACCGGCATTATGCAAGGAATAGGCGATGAGCTTTCTTGTAATATGACTGAGACGGCAACAGCTATTCATCAAATTAATATGAATATCGCGAGTGTTAAACAACAGTCGGTTGCTCAGTCTGCAAGTGCGGCAGACGCTGCCTCATCAATCGATGAAATTGATGAAGCGATAAAAGCCTTGAATGAAAATGTTGAAAAACAGGTAGCAAGTGTCAATGCATCATCAAAATCGATAGAATATATGGCAAAAAATATACAGGAAGTTGCCAAAACACTTGAAGAAAGCGGGGCTTTGATTGAAAATCTCCATCAAGCAACCTCAGACGGAAAAGAAACAATCGGTCAATCAAATACTATCACCCAAAAAATTGCCGAAGAATCGGGCGGTTTGCTTGAAGCGAGTAGTGTGATTCAGCATATTGCGAGTCAGACAAACCTATTGGCTATGAATGCGGCGATTGAGGCGGCTCATGCAGGAGAGGCGGGTAAAGGCTTTGCCGTCGTTGCCGACGAGATTCGGAAACTTGCCGAAGAATCCAGTATGCAAGGAAAGACGATTACGGCAACGCTTAAAAATTTCAGCAATGAGATAGAAACGCTTTCCGGTATTTCTCATACCGTTGAAGAGACGTTCGGCAGCATTTTTACCCTTGCCGATCAGGTAAAAGCTGTCAGTAATAAGATTATTACTGCAATGCAGGAGCAGTTCTCTTGCAGCGGTAATGTACTCGATACGATGAATGAGATGTCGATTGTAACGAGCAGGGTAAGCACCGGCTCTGCGGATATCTTGCAGAATGGAGAAAGCATCGCAAAAGGTATACATATATTAAATGATGCAGCGCGTGTTATCACCGACAGTATGAATGAAATGGCAGCCGGAGCGGAGCAAATCAATAAGGCCGTAACGGAAGTAAGTGAGATTACACAGAAGAACAAACAGAGTATTCAAAATCTTGTAGGAGAAGTGAGTAAGTTTAAAGTCAATTAAATTAGGGGAAGCAGGGAAAACTTGAAGGTGCTGTGAGCCGTGAACCGCATCACATGATTACAAGCGCCTATTTTACCGCCGTGTTTGAAACCGTTGCGCATGACATGACTCGCAAAAAAGCACTCGAGTATGTAAAGGAACCGGCTGTCTTTTTTAACTGCGGTTGGGACGGTATTTTAAAGCTAACGTAAGATAGGAAAATGGTGTTGCTGTAAGTAATACTATTTTGAGATATGACCGATGATGCATATGCAAATGTCATCTGCAAATAACCCAGCTGCCCTCATTCCTGTTTTAAACATCGATACGGATTGAGAGTTCCCATTCTCGTATATAGGATCAACTAAATATTGACATACGTAAACATCTGTGTATATACTGTTATATATACGGAGGGTTATTATGGTTTGTGCAAAAGTCTTTATGAGTGGGAACAGTCAAGCGGTGAGGATTCCAAAAGAATTTCATATTGACGATACAGAACTCGTTATCAAGAAGATAGGAACAACAATAATTTTGTATCCTCAAAATCGTCCCTGGGAAAATCTTAAAAAAAGTTTATCGGAATTCTCTGATGACTTTATGGCGGAAGGGAGAAATCAACCTTCATTGACAGAAAGAGAAGCCTTTTAATGTATTTACTGGACACAAATATTTGTATTTTTCTCATTAAGAATACATTTCCCGTTCTCACTAAAAGGATTTTTTCGACAAGCGGTAATGATCTGTTTTTATCGTCTATTTCAATCGCTGAAATGGAATATGGAGCCTCAAAAAGTCAGAATAGAGAAAAAAATCGAAAGGCTTTATTAGACTTTTGTATTGATTTTAATATTCTTGATTTTACGACAGAAGATACGGAGGCATATGGTATGATCAGATCGTATCTTGAAAAAGAAGGGAACGTTATCGGTCCGTATGATATGCAAATTGCAGCCCAAGCTATGACAAGAAATTTAATCGTTATAACAAATAATTACGATGAATTTGCTAGAATTCCCTGGATAAAAGTAGAAGACTGGACAAAGAAATAGGACAAACCAAAACAGCCGATTCAACTTAACATTGTGGTGCAATATCTACCGACTAACGATATGAGGAGTACTATGCGTTTTATAATTGAAACAAAGAAATCAAAGGATGAGATTCTGCAAATCATACGCGACAATACGTATATAAAAACTTCTGTATTTGATTTTCCCAAAGGAGACAAATATTTTGAAGGGAGCGTATCTGAAAATTCATTTAAAATTTTTAGATGTATACATTATCGGAATTCATTTTTACCTTTGATAATCGGAACTATTGAAACACATGAGTATGGTTCAACAATCAACATCAGAATGAGAATGGCTATCCCTGTTATCGTTTTTTTAGTTATATGGTTTACCGGCGTACTTGCGGGATGCCTAATAGTTCCATTCGCCGGATTTCCTATGCCGGCCGCTTTAATCCCTTATATCATGCTTGTTTTTGGAATTTCGCTTGTCATAATCCCCAATAAAATTGAAGCTAAAAAGGCAAGAGAAAAGTTAGAAGAGCTTTTAACATAAGTTTAAAGAGATTCGTTTCTTAATTGAAGCGATATTAATTTGGGATATCAGGGATTTCGCATTATAACGACCTAAAAGTGCTGTACGCGGTACTATTCTCTTCATAATTATACCCCGCCCTCAGTCGTGTGTTTTTCTCTTGTACTCCACACATTGCATTTTATATCCTGATGTCCTATACTTTCTATAGCTATGGAAGACGAATTACAGATAACCCTCACCAACGATTATGCGTTCAAACGCTTGTTAGGCTCGGAAGAAAACAAACCGCTCTTGCAGGACTTTCTGGAGTGCATTCTTGACCTTACACCGCAACAGGTTCTCGATCTTGAATTCATGGATAAAGAGTTGACGAAAGAGGAGTTCAGCGATAAAACGGGTATTCTAGACGTAAAACTCAAACTAACCGACGGTACGGTTATCGATATTGAAATTCAGGCTTCGTGGAACGCATCGTTTGTAAAACGAACGCTATTCTACTGGGCAAAAATGTACACGTCGGATTTTAAAGCCGGAGAATCGTATGATAAACTGCATAGATGTATCGCAATCAATATTATTGCAGACGGTTTTAGACTCAATGACGCCGTTCATTCAGAGTACCTGCTACAAGAAAAGACAGCGCACACCGTACTGACGGATGTGCTTGAGGTACATTTTTTGGACTTGCAAGCAGCAAAAACAGCAAAAGAAAAAGGGAAAGCAACTGGTAAACAAGGTCAGCTTATTAACTGGCTGCGTTTTATAGGAGCAACTGATAAAAAGGAGCGAGCGATGATAGCAACGACGTCACCGGTATTACAAATGCTGAATGAAAAAATAGACGTATTAACTTTATCGCCGACAGAACGGAAGCTGTATGAGTCAAGAATGAAGCTGAAAAGCGACATAACGACCATCTCAGAGACACAATTCAGTGCGGGGGTTGAGAGAGGCAAATCGCTTGGGCTTGCTGAAGGCAAATCACTTGGGCTTGCTGAAGGCAAATCGCTCGGTCTCGCTGAAGGCGAAGTAAGAGGTTCTCGGCAGAAAGCTCTTGAAACAGCACGTAACTTACTTGTGATAGGTTTATCGGTTGAAAATATCGCAAAAGCAACTGGACTTTCTCAAAAAGAGGTCGAGAAACTTTATTTATAATGCAGAATGGAAATATTTTTCTTGCAGATTTTGCTTTTTCGTGCTATAATTAAGCCAATGCTGATTTTACCATCAGATACCGGTTTTAGCCGGTATTCACGATAAATCCGCATAAAATCGATTTTTTTTAGGGAAAGGGGCTTGACAGTTATGAAAAATTCGTATATTGTACTCCCCCCCCCCCCCCCCCCCCCC
>NZ_CALHGC010000293.1 GCF_938029485.1 uncultured Treponema sp.
CACTGATCTGTCCGAAAAGGCGGGTCAGTGTTGTTATCGGGCATTTTGAAAGATCTGAACTAAGTTTTTCGAAATGCCCATCGTCTTTTAGTGTAAAAATACATGAAAGTGAATTAAAATTGTTATGAGGTTGTAGCATATGATACGAAAACAACAGGAATTTTGGGGGAAATTAGTTTTTTTCACCGGTATCAGTTTGATTTTTGCATTTTTTATGTTGGCGTTAAGTCCCCGTTTTTCATTTTTGGGACGTTTGATTTCTGCAAAAGATCTTACATTGATGGTAACTCAATACCGGATGCTTCCTAATTTCGGGTTTTTGACTCGTTTTGGGTTTGCCTTTGCAATCTTTGCTATTGCTTCCATTATGGTTTCGATGGGAACTTCTTTTTTATCCTATAGGATACGGGAAGGTGTTTATAAGGAGACGGAAACAGCTCTTTTTGACTCCTTTATCAACAAGCTCCGTTTTTGCTATACGCGGGAAAATCTCATCGAAGCTATTCAGCAGGAGCTGGAATACAAGGCGGATTGTTCCGTGTTGTTCACGAATACCGATACCGATTTAGTTATATACAACAGTACATCGGCTTATGTCTCAGACCCCGACATATATGCAAAGTTAGCGCATCGGTTTTCACCCGAATGGCTTGAACATTGGGGAGAAGGTCTTTATTTATTGGATTCCGATATGCAGATGACCACCGACAAAAAAAAGGCGCGGGGGATGGTTATTGCATACAGTTCCGCACGGCTTTTTATTATCTGCCGCTATATCCGTGCCGTTGAACCTGAGATATTTTTGCAGTTTTTTACGGAATTTAAAAACTATTTTGGGCGTGAAAAAACACTGTCGCAGCTTCTTCATTATTCGGAACTCGCACAGGAATGGCAGATGGTTGCCAATACTCAACACGCATTTCTACCTCAAAAAATACCTGCGCTTGACAAATTGGAAATAGGCGTTTACTTCCGTCCGTTAGTGAACGTGTCGGGCGACTATTACGATATTGTTCCCATCGACGAAGATAAAACGCTTATTATTACCGGTGATGTTTCCGGAAAAGGACTCGCTGCAGCGCTTGTTATGGGCGTTGTCGTAAACACAATCCGGATTATGGATAATAAAGAAGACCTTGCCGGTTTGATATTTGCGGTAGACAGCGCTATTAAACGTATGAATTTACTTGATAAATATACTGTTGTGTTTTTAGGATTGATTGACACAAAAGCGATGAAGATACGCTATGTAAATGCTTCGCTGGAGGCGCCGATGATTTTTACCAAAGCAGCGGAAGGATATAAAGTCAAGCAGCTTGATTCGAATTGTTCCGTTATCGGAATTATCGATATCGATTCCGTAGATGTTGCCGAAAAACCTTTGTATCGTAACGATTTGCTTGTTATTACAACGGACGGTATTCCCGAAATAACCAATGAGGAAGGTGTAGAACTCGGCAGCAACGAACTGTATGTTGACTCGATCAAGTCCTTTGTTTCGTCGGATGCGCCGGAAATTGTCGAAAAAATAGCTGATTTGGGGCTTAACTACAGCGCAGCGAAAGCGTTCCGTGATGATACCACTATTTTAGCGGTCAAATTAAAGGATTAATATATGGGTTTAATTTTCTTTACGTACTTTTGTACTACTTTACTCTTTGTAAACTCATTGTATCTTTCGTTTCATCAATCGAACCGCGTTAATGTTCTGCTCAATAAGATAGCCGTGCCGGCTACTCTTATTGCGCTTTGTATTGCCGTTTCCGTTCATCTGGCGTTTTACGAACAAACTGGTATACAGCGCATTGTAGCGATGGGCGCTTGGCTTTTTATGTTACTTGCTTCTTACCATATCCTTGACATGGTTCTTGTTGTTGCGGAAGTCAAAGCTTATAAAGTGTTCCAAAAGATTAATGCGGTATTCCATATCGCGGGTATTGCTCTTGTTGTATTTTACATCGGTAAATTTCAATGGAACCCGTTGCGGGGCTTTTACTTTTTACCGCGCGATGTGGTGCCGGGATTAAGCGGCGCCCGGCTTTTTATGTATATTTACATATTCTTTGTCCCTGTGTTTTCAATCATACTCTGCTTCGTAAAAATGTTTTTTGTTAAAAGCAATATTCACCGGCAGCAACTTCTTTTACACGGATTCGCAATCGGACTCGGCCTTGTAATATGGATTGCAGAAAACCATTATTTTATGGTGTTTTCTTGGGCGTTCGCGTTTATACCGTTCGGTTATGCTGCAATATTGGCATTGGATAATTCCATATTTTCGCTTACGCGTGTCTTTGATATTAAACAAATCGTATTCGGCCTTATCCGGTTTATCTTTTTCACCGCTCTATTTGCCGGGGCGGCGGGTTTTACGACATCGGTTATTATGCAAGTTACCTATTCCGTCGGCATTTGGATAGCGCTTATTACACTTTCGTGTGTTATTATTTTCTTTATACGAAGCTTTGTTGCCGGTAAACTCGAATATGTTTTCGGAAAAACAGCGGATTACGAGGCTATGCTGGATGCCGAGCTGCAAAAGCTCGATTTTGGGAAAGGCCACGACACTGTTTTGGATACTTTCCCTAAAATAATGAAGCAGCATATTACCTGTAAGGGGCTGGATATTCTTGTCAGTGATGAGAATATGAATTTACAAACGGTGTATTCCGACTTTGAGCATCATAATACCTTGAGCACAAACCTTGCTTGTTTCGAGTATTTGCTTAGTCAAAATAATATCGTTATTACTAAAACGGAATTAATTGCGAATTATCTGTATGATTCTATACGGGAGGAACTGCTCGATATTTTTGAAACGACGCAGACCGAGATTCTGATCAGTATGAGGGAAGGCCAAAAACTCATCGGCTGTATCCTTTTGGCCACTAAAACCCATAGCGCGGAATATACCCCTTATGATATGCGCATATTGTCCAATATGTATTCGTATTTCTTTTTGGTTGTTTACTACCTCAGAAATATTTCCAAGCAGGATATCACCGCTACAATCGACCGCGAGGTTGAAATGTCCGATCAAATTATCGGTTCCATTCAGAACTATAAGGATAAGCTCGCGGCTCATCGTTTTTCGATGGATTCCATTGCATATTCTGCGCATCAGCTCGGCGGCGATTTTGTCGATTATATTACGTTGAACGAAAAACGGGCAATGTTCCTTATCGGTGATGTTTCCGGTAAAGGTTTAAGTGCGAGTATGTCGATGGTCATTTTAAAGTCGATTATTCATACCTATTTACAAACCATTTCCGATTTTAAAGAACTGGTAACAAAGGTTAACCGCTTTATAAAAGATAACCTGCCGCGCGGAACCTTCTTTGCAGGGATTTTCGGCATTATCGATTTTCCGACCAATACGATTTACTATTTGAACTGCGGTATTCCGCTGATGTCAATGTATATCAGTTCGTATAAGAATGTAATCGAAATTCAAGGTGAAGGTAAGGTGCTCGGTTTTGTAAAGAATATTGAGCCTTTCTTAAAGGTGCGGAAGATCACTATGCATAAGGGCGATGTAATTGTGTTTACGACCGACGGTTTGCTTGAAGCGACAAACCTTAAAGGGGAGCGGTTCGGCAGCGATCGGGTTGATCGCCTCTTGCAGGAAAACAGCACTGCAGCGGTTCCCCAAATTGCCCGTACTATTTACAATAATCTTTTGGATTTTATTCTGCGTAAAATCGATGATGATGTTACCGTATTGGTGTTGAAGTATGACGAATAAATATTAATAACGGATAAAGGAGTATAACAATGGACAACTTAACGATTACGGAAAAAACGAATGACAACTTTGTGTTGTTAACGGTGTCGGGTTCAATAAATTCATACACGTACCATGAATTTGAAAAAAAGATTTACAGTCTTATTAAAGAGCATTCACTTGTGCTCGATGTATCCCGTGTTACTAACCTGTCTTCGTCAGGGTTGGGTATTTTGATGGCTGCTTCCGAAGACGGGGCAGATGCCGGTCATAAAATTTATATCCTCAATCCTTCGGAGATCGTAAAGCTTGCGATCGCATCGACCGGTTTTTCGGAAGTTTTTCCTATTATTCATTCGCTTGATGAAATAAAATAGACCGATACGGTACTACTTGCGTGAATTGCTTACAGGTAGAAGCCGATTTAAAACATATCGGCTTTATTGAAGAATTTATCTCTACCTCTCAAGATATTCCCGAGAATAAACGAACGGCAGCGCTTATTATTGCAACGGAGGTGTTTGATAATATTTCCGAGCATGCCGTCTTTGCCGAAAAAAAAGAGCTTCAATTAAGCGTGTCAAATCTTTTCTTTCCGCGGCTCTGCTTTTCGTATCACAGTGCGAATTTTGATAATTTTTTGCGTGCGCTCAAAGACGCAACCCCTTATTTTGATTCGGCTGCACGGCGGTACCGCGGATTCGGTTTAATAATGACAAAAAACCTTGCCCGCAAAATATGCTATCGGCAGGATCAAGCTCGCTCCTGTATTATTGTATACTTATAAACGGGGTTATGTTATGAAAAAAGCGCTTTGTATAATGATGTGTGCGTTATCGTATTTTTGTCTAACAGCCGCTGATACAAATATGAAAACGCAGCTTCAAAATTTTACCTATCCTTCCGCTATTCCGGCGGAGATACGGCAGCGCCTCGGCAATAATGCGGATTCTTTTTTGGCCGAGCTGAAACAGGTTTTAGCTGCGGAAAAAGAAAATCTTTTGGTGTTGGTGGATAAGCGGCATTTTTTGCCGGACGGATACACGCCGCAAAATCTTGTAACGCTGACTGCCGGACGTGCCTATATGATTAACCGGAAGGATTTATCCTTGACAAAAACGGCGGAACAGGCGCTGCAGGAGATGGCGCTTGCGGCGAAACAGGACGGCGTTACCCTGCTTGTCAGCTCTTCGTACCGCTCATACACGTATCAGAAAAATTTGTTTGACCGGTATGTGCGGGAGTCCGGCGAAAAAGAAGCGGAACGGTTTTCCGCCCGTGCGGGAACAAGCCAGCACCAGCTCGGTACGGTTGTCGATTTCGGTTCCATCTCCGATGAATTTGCGCAAACGCGTGCCGGTAAATGGGTTTTACAGAACGCATCAAAATACGGATGGTCGCTTTCGTTCCCTAAAGGATACGAGGCGGTAACCGGCTATGTTTGGGAGTCGTGGCACTACCGCTATATCGGCACGGAAGCCTGCGCCTTTCAGCAAAAATGGTTCGGCGACATCCAGCAATATATGCTTGAGTTTATCGACGCATGGAAAAAACAAACAAAATAACTTTAACAGGCAGAATAACTTTTATGGAGAAAAAATGAAAAAATATATTATAGTGGGCGGTGTTGCCGGAGGCGCAGGAGTTGCAGCCCGGTTACGCAGATTGGATGAATCGGCGGAGAT
Source organism: uncultured Treponema sp. (assembly GCF_938029485.1). Taxonomy (GTDB): domain Bacteria; phylum Spirochaetota; class Spirochaetia; order Treponematales; family Treponemataceae; genus Treponema. The sequence continues at coordinate 5,410 of NZ_CALHGC010000293.1, forward strand.
TACCGTCTTTGAACGGGGGGCGCATATCAGTTTTGCAAATTGCGGACTTCCGTATTATGCCGGCGGCGTTATCGAAAACCGCGATGCGCTTTTTGTGATGACGCCCGAAAAGTTTAAGGCATCGTTGAATGTTACCGCAAAGGTACGGCATGAGGTAACGGCAATTAATCCCGCTTCTAAGACGGTAACGGTCAAAAATTCGGATACCGGAGCGGAAACTACCGAAAATTATGACACGCTGATTTTAAGCCCGGGCGCATCCCCTATTAAGCCGCCGATTCCGGGAATTGACGATGATGCTATTTACACGCTGCGGTCGGTGGGCGATATCGACGCGGTTAAGCAGAAAATAGACAACCCTGCAACCAAACGGGTTGCCGTAGTCGGCGGCGGGTTTATCGGTTTGGAAATGGCCGAAAACCTTCATCGCCGCGGTATGGAAGTTTCCATTATCGAAGCGGTGGATCAGGTTATGAACGTTATCGATTACGATATGGCGGCAATCGTGCAGGCAAATATCCGCAGCAAGGGTGTAAGTTTATATCTGAAAGACGGAGTAAAAGCTTTTG
>NZ_CALHGC010000294.1 GCF_938029485.1 uncultured Treponema sp.
ACATTGCCCTTACCGCACAGCGGAACGGCATCCGGTTTATTGCAGTCATTTTAGGCGGCGCCGGTAAAAGTATGGCGGAGGGAAAGGCGCTCCGGGAAGAGAACGGCACAATATTGATGGAATGGGCGTTTTCTCACTTTTCCACAAGATATGCACAGGACTTCCCGTTGGATATGCCGGTTGTTCCCGTTGTCGGGGCAAAAGAACCGGCGAGCAGAACAGCGTTGCTGCCGCAGCTTGCCGATCCGAGCGGAAATGGCGGAGCGTTTACCGTTCCGCATTCGGAGCCGGGAGAAACCGTACCGAACACCGCAGAAATTCATTCGCGTATATTTGCGGCCGGTGTCCTTGCAGCTCCTATTACCGCAGGACAAAAAATCGGAAAGGTTCGGTTTTTTACGGAATATGAAGGGAAAACGCTGCTGCTTGCCGAATTTCCGCTTATTGCAAACAAAACCCTTGAAAAAGGGAGCGTCCTTCGTTGGAAATATGATAATCTTGCACTAAAATTGCATCGCTTTTTAAATCGTCGGTAAGGTGGAAAACTTTTTATATTAGGCATCGCTAAAAAACTCAGTGTTGAGAGCTGCCTTATTTATTTTATAGATAATTTTAGGAATACATATTTTGAAATACTTTATTGAAACGTATGGATGTCAAATGAACTTTGCCGAATCTGCGGCATTGGAACAGCTCTTGCGAGAACGCGGCTGGGAGGCTGCCGAAGATATACAGCACTGCAATTTGCTGATTGTGAATACCTGTTCGGTGCGGATAACCGCCGAAACCCGCGTATTCGGGCGGCTCGGTCTTTTTTCCGCAATGAAAAAGAAGCGGAATTTTACGATTGTCTTAATGGGCTGTATGGCACAGCGGCTGCATGATGAGATAAAGGAAAAATTCCCGTTGCTTGATTATGTCGTCGGGATGTTTGAACGGGATCAATTTACAGCAATCTTCGATGCAGTAGAAAGGGAAACGCTTTGGGAAGGCACGAAGGAAGGTGTCGCTGAGCTGACAGCGCTTAACCCACAGTCCAGCAATGAACAGCGCTATCATTTTTCCAAATGTTCGTATACCGAAGGGGCTTTTCAAAGCTTTGTTCCGATTATGAACGGCTGTAATAATTTTTGTACGTACTGCATTGTGCCGTATATCCGCGGGAGGGAAATTTCCCGTCCGGTTGAAAGCATTTTGGATGAGATTCGGTTTTTAAGCGGAAAGAATGTCCGGGAAATTACGCTGTTGGGGCAGAATGTCAATTCATATCATGGCGTCGACCCTGTCACGGGAACAGCCGTGAGTTTTCCCTCTTTGCTTCATGCGGTTTCAGCAACCTGTGCCGAACAGGACGTTATTAAATGGATACGCTTTATTTCAAGCCACCCGAAAGATTTATCTGATGAACTGATTGAGGTAATGGCGGCGGATCCGCGGATATGTAAATCGCTGCATTTGCCGGTACAAAACGGCTCCAACGAAATTCTTGCGCGAATGAATCGGCGGTATACTGTTGAGCAATACCTTACTATTGTTGAAAAGCTCCGTAAACGGATACCGAACATTGTACTGACAACCGATATTTTAATCGGCTTTCCGGGAGAAACACAGCCAGACTTTGAAAAAACGCTTGAGCTGATGCGGACGGTACGGTTTGATTCGGCTTTTATGTATCATTATAACCCGCGTGAAGGGACAAAAGCGTACGATTTTCCTGACCGGATTCCCGATGTCGAGCGGATTAACCGGCTGCAGCAGGTTATCGATTTACAGCAACGTATTACCGATCTGAAAATGCAGCAACGGATTGGTTCAACCGTTATGATGTTGATTGAATCGCAGTCGAGAAATAATCCCGATGAATTGTTCGGACATACCGAACAGGGGGAGATGGCTGTGCTTGCGGAAAAGTGCGATCCGGAACATATTGGACATTTTATGAAAGTTCAATTACAATCCGTAAAAGGGAAAACGTTTAGGGCTGTCCCTGTCGTATAAGGATTTCCAGGGGAGGATATAATGCCGGGAAAGTTATTGTATTTTATTATTGTGATGCTGATGATTGCTCTGTTTATGGGGTTTAATCTGTCAAACCGTTGCGATATTTCCGTCATTTTTTATGTATTCAAAGATGTGCCGATTTTTTTAAGTATGCTGTTTGCATTTTTGCTTGGGAATATTGCGGTTTTGCCCTTTCTTATCAGCAGCCGTCATAAAATGAAGAAGGCTGAAAAGCAAGCGGCCGTATATCACGATGTTGAAAAAGTTGAATTAAAACCTGAAAAACGCCGTTGGTTCGGGAAAAAGAAACATTCCGAAGAGAACGGGACGGCAAAGCAGGATGCGTAGCTGCTGTTTAGGATTTAGAAAACCATATCTTTTTTTTATCATTATCGCCGGAGCAATGATGATTATAAATGCCGGTACCGGAGTCTTTGCAGAACCTGCAGAACCGGCATTGCAGCCTGCCGTACAGACTTTGGCGCAAAAAGCTTTTGCACAAAAGACAGACGCGGCGGTCAGGCAATTTTTTGAAAAGAATCTAGTGACACTCCCGAATGCGCAGGCAAAAGTTCAAGCGCTGATGCTGTTGGCAGATTATGAACAGCATAACGGGAATTATTCCAATGCGGCGGACTGCTACCGGCGTGCAGCGGGGTTCGATACTACCGATAAAAAAACTGCGCTTTTATTGGATGCGGTTCGTGTGTTGCTCTGCGGCGGCAGCATGGATTCTGCCCGCAGTCTGTTAAGTGAAATTGCTGCCGCGTTACCGGTGAGCGACGAAGATCCTTATTACCGGAGAGCCGCCGTGTATGACACGTGGAGACTGCTCGCCGAAGACCGGGCTGACCGGGCTGTCCCCCTCATTACCGCCTATACCAAGAAAAAGGCTTTTTCGGAATATCATCCTGCATTGCTGTTTACACTCTGGTGGGTCAACGATGATGAGGACGCAAAACAGCGTCTGCTCAAAGAGTACCCTTCCGGTATGGAAGCGGCGGCGGTGAATGGAACCGTTACCGTACAGCCGTCAACTTTTTGGTACTTAATGCCGAGGAGCGGACTTGCTCAGGAACCGGCCGCCGGAAGTACAGCTTCTAAAACAAGCACAGTCTCTAAAACAGGCACGTCATCGGAAGCGACGAAAACTTCAGGACAATCGAGCGCTGCATCAAAAACCGAGGCCGCTTCTACTCAATCCTCAAAAACTTCAGCGGGTTCCGAAACACAGGCCAAGCCTTCCTATTATCAGCTTGGATTTTATAAGACAAAAAAATATGCGGAAGCGCTTGCCGCTGATTTGCAAAAAAAACATTTTACTCCCATTATAAAAGAAGAAACACGTCCCAGCGGTACTGTTTATTTTGCCGTACTTGTTAAAGAGAACGCTGCCGGAGATATGGGGCTTCGCTTAAAAGATGCCGGATATGAAGCTTTCCCGATTTTTCCCTAGATTTTTCCTTTGGCCGTTTGTTATTTCGGCCTTTGTTTCGTATTTTCCGTTGAGCCTTTGGGGATGCGCTTCTACTTCTACCGGTAAAATCAACACCTTATTACCTACCGGTACCGATGGAATGAGCGAAGTGGTATTTTCTGCCGATACACAAATGCAAGCAGAGCAGACCTTTCCAATCCCGATGAAGGAGTACGACGCTTCTATTTTACCGAATAACTATCTTGCGTTTACCGCATATAAAGGACAGGCTCGCATTTATTTTTGGGCACACGGACTTGCTTCTTTTGCTTTATACATCAATAACCGAAAAGTTCCGACGAAATCTCTTTGTACGGATAAACCGATGTGCTTTGATGCATCGCCGTATATCAAAAACGGCAGAAATATGCTTTATATTGCGGCGCTTATTCCTGCTAAAAGCGGAACGGCAAAAAAGCAGGTACAACCTTCATTACAGGTAAAAATCCCCTATCCTGTTATTTTGCCGCTTTCAAATTCACAAAAAGGATTAAAGAAGCAACGGAAAGGTCTGCCGTATTTGGAAGCAACGCTCGAAATAGTTGATCAACTGCTGACTGCAGAAACGGAAGCGGGGTTTCCCGGCGCTCAGCTTGTCATTATTAAAGACGGTACTATGATTAAAAACAGTGCTTATGGCGTTATAAGCAGGGTTGACAGTGTCGGCAATTTGCTTCATAAGGGCGTTCCGGTAACGGAAAAAACCTTATTCGATCTTGCCAGCAATACCAAGATGTATGCAGCCAATTTTGCCATTCAAAAGCTGATTTCCGAGCGGCAGCTTGCGCTCACCGATACCGTTCACCATTTTTTTCCGCAATTTGTTGATGCTAAGAAAAGTAAAATAAAAGGCAAGGCCGATATTACGGTCTTTGATCTTCTTACTCATCAATCGGGGCTTCCCGTCGGAAGGGCGTATTCGCAGAAAATTAAGAAACTTAAAAATGTTTCAGAAAAAAGCTACCGCGAACATACCTTTGACTTGATTATGGAAACTCCGTTGGTGTATCTGCCGCGGCAAACGGTGCTCTATTCCGATATCAATTATATGCTGCTCACCTATATTATCGAAAAGGTAACAGGAATAGGCGTTGCGGAATATGTTGCCGACAATTTTTATCGCCCGCTTGGTTTGGATAGGATTTGCTTTACACCACTCCGGCAGGGTTTTACACTCGATGAGATTGCTGCAACGGAAATCCGTGCAAAACCGCGCACTCAAGCTGCTATTGATGGCGCGCAGACAACGGAACTCATTCATGGAACTGTTCACGATTCGGAAGCATATACGGCGATGGAAGAGATTAGCGGGCATGCGGGGCTGTTTGCAAATGCGGAAAGTATTGCAGTACTTGCTCAAGTAATGCTGAATAAGGGCGGATATGGTGTCAAGCGTTTTTTTGATCCGTCCGTTGCAGGATATTTTACGGCGCAACAGGCGCTTGTTTCAAGCATCGGGTTCGGGTGGCGGCGGCAGGGAGCGCAGGAATATACTTGGGCTTTTTCTCCCCTTGCCTCTGCCGGAACCTTCGGGCATACCGGCTGGACGGGAACACTTACCATTATCGATCCTGTCGAACATCTTATCATTATTTTATTAACCAATGCAAAAAATACGATTCCGGCGCATAACACCCGTAACAG
>NZ_CALHGC010000295.1 GCF_938029485.1 uncultured Treponema sp.
GATGGTCATAACGGAAACAAGCCCGATGGAAACCGGCACGGGCGGAAAGCCTGCAAATAATGCGGGGATAAGCACGGTAACGATGAGTACACAGGTAAACACCAATCCGAGCGCGGATTTTAAGCCCTGACTCCTGCCGAGAAGAATCAACGCAGCAAAGAACAGCCCCGCCAGCACAAAGACATGGGTGCCGCGCTTGAGGTTATAGAGCCACACGGATGTTTTCTCTCCGCTCTCCCGCAATGTGAACACGGCCTTTAAACCCTTGTAGGCAAAATTGCTGTGCAAGCTGCTCAGCGTGTTATATACTTCAAATACTTGATTTTTATATTTTCCTTCGAGGATTTTAATACGGAGCTTTTGCGTACCGCGGAATTTTCCTTGCACAACCGGATCGGGAGAAAGGTCTTCCTCAAGAACCTCTTCCACAATACCTTCCGCAAATTCTTGGGTAAACGGAGATTCAGGCTTGAGTTTATTTGAAATCTTAGGCATACCGATGCAAAGCAGTACGGTAACAATCAATACTGCTCCGGTAAATACTTTTTCTTGCATACTCTGTTCTAAAATTATAGCGCGGGATTGAAAGAATAGTCAATAAAAACTCATAAGTAATAATTCATAATTAAGAATTGTATTCTCAAAAGATATAAAATATGTTATACATAGCTTTCAAATAATAATTGTTTAAAACAAAATGGGGTTCATAGTATGACAAAAAAACGATTCTCAATCAGCAGTAAATTAATTATCATTTTCGGGCTTTTAATTGCAGCAGCATCGCTTATCGAAGGTACGCTAGCGCTCCGTATTGCCCGCCAAGCCGTAATCGAAAAAATAGAGGCACAGCTTATCGATAAAGCATTGGATGAAGCGGAAATCATCGACGCAAAAATAACCGCGTTTTTTCAATTTTTGGAGGGTCTATCCCGCATACCGATATTATATGATACAACCGCTTCGTATCAAGAAAAATTAGAACTGCTGCAAAAAGACGCAATGGCAAACAACACCACAATACTCGAACTGAATATCAGCGATCCGGCAGGACTCTGTTATGTGCAAGGCGGCACAGTAGATGTAAGCGATAGAGAATGGTTTAAAGCTTCAATACGAGGTAAGCATTTTGTTTCCGATTTATTGATTTCAAAAACGACTCAAAACCTTATCAGCACCTTTTCAATTCCGCTTTACGATAATGAACACCGTATTATGGGTGTTTTATCAGCGGACATATCCGGACTTTGGTTTAGGGATAATATCAAAGATATTACAATAGGTAACACAGGAAACTGTTATATCATAGGATCGACGGGAGCAACGATTGCCGATCAGGATATTGATGCCGTAACAAGTATGCTGAATCCGAGTGAAGAGGGAATAACTAATGCCGAATTGGACTCCTGCGGACGATTTGAAAGAAACGCTATAGCTTCTTCGGAACCCGGCATCGGTTATTATGAATACGAAGGAGTCCCCAAAATTGCAGCTTATACAAAATTAAAGTCGGCAGCATGGACAACTATCGTATGCGCGCCTGTAAACGAATTTATGGAAACCGTAAATACGCTCCGAACAAGTCTTATCTTAATCGGACTCGGCATTTTTGCAGGAGCCGTTATGTTTGTTTATTTTGTAGCCCGTGGTATGGTAAGACCTGTTAAACGGACAGTTACCGCCTTAAAGAATCTTGCGGAAGGAGAAGGAGATTTGACTGTTAGTCTTCCGGTAACAGGGAATGATGAGGTAACGGATTTATCCGAATATTTTAACGAAACCATTGCAAAAATAAGAAACGCAATTAAATCGATCGGCATAAACTGTAATCAAATGGAAGAAATCGGCAATGAGCTGTCTACCAACATGACCGAAACGGCAAGCGCCGTACACGAAATAAGTGCAAACATCGACGGAGTAAAACAACAGGCGATGACGCAGGCGGCAAGCGTTACGGAAACGGTAGCAACCGTTGAAGAAATTGTCCGTACCATTAATCAATTAAATACGGGAATCGAAATGCAGGCGGCAAGCGTTGCTCAGTCATCTTCTTCCGTAGAAGAAATGGTTGCAAATATCGCTTCCATCGGACAGACGCTCGCTAAAACCGATAGCGCTATTAAAGAGCTTACAACCGCTACTGCCGACGGCAAAGCCACACTCATTGCATCGAATACCGTAACGCAGAAAATTACGGAAGAATCAGGTTCTTTAATGGAAGCCTCAAGCGTCATCCAGCATATTGCATCGCAGACAAACTTATTAGCAATGAATGCTGCAATAGAAGCGGCACATGCCGGCGAAGCGGGGAAAGGCTTTGCCGTTGTTGCCGATGAAATAAGGAAGCTTGCCGAAGAATCTTCCATGCAAGGAAAGGCAATTACTGCAACGTTAAAAACACTCTCATCGGAAATAGAAACACTAGCCGACTCGTCAAAGACGGTAGAAGGGAAATTCAATGCTATTTTCAGCCTTGCAGAGCAGGTTAAAGAGATGAGTGCATGGCTTACCGAATCGATGAAAGAACAGGAGCACGGCAGCAAAGAAGTATTGACTGCTATTAAGAACATCAACACGGTAACAATGGAAGTACAAGCCGGTTCCGATGAAATGCTGAAAGGCGGTGAAGGAGTTGCTGCCGAAATGCGCAAGCTCGATAACCTTACCCGTATTATCACCGACAGTATGAATGAGATGGCAGCGGGCGCCGTACAAATCAACAATACGGTGCAGGAAGTAAACGAGATTACCCAAAAGAACAAACAGAATATCGATAATCTGGCCAAAGAGATCGGGAAATTTAAAGTCAATTAGACAATAATATCATTTAAAAGTATATATATGTACATTGATGCCCATCTCCATCCTGCAGATTATTTTGATACGTGCGCCTCTGTAGGCGGTGCCGGAAATGTAGACGAACCGTTTGCATATCCGGCATCGCTTTGCTGCTCGGCGCATGATCATACCGAATATGAACGGCACCGCCGCCTCTTTGAACGTGATTTGTACAGCCGCGGCGGTTCTTCTACTACGGGAACAGTCCTACATCAAAGCGTATCTCATTTACCGCTATCTGAGAAACAGCACGTACTCTTCTCCTTCGGCATCCATCCCCAAAATCCCGTAACCGATGAAGCGGAGTTTTTATACCGCCTTTTGGAAAAGAAAGAAATTCAAGCGATTGGAGAATGCGGATTCGATCTTTTTGATGATGAGTATAAACAGCTTTTACCGATGCAGCAAACAGTATGGGATATGCAGTTACAGTGGGCGCAGGCATTTCAGCTGCCGGTTGTAATTCATTGCCGGAAAGCGCTGCCGCTCATATTTGATTCGGTACCTCGGCTAAAAAAACTACCGGCAGTTATCTTTCACGGCTGGGGAGGCAGTCCGCAAGAGGCATCGGCATTTCTCAAAAAAGGCGTCAACGCCTATTTTTCGATCGGTAAGGCAGTGCTCCGCGGACAGAAATCCGTGTGCGCAATGGCCGCCTCGTTCGATAGTACCCGCCTCTTAACGGAAACCGATGCCCCGTATATGAGGCTCAAGGCGGAACCCTACTCCCATCCCTACGATATTATCGCAGTTACGGCGCAATGTGCAAACCTGCGGTACAACGGAACCGATTCGGTAAAACAAACCAGCTCCGATATGGTAAAACGGACAGGCGCTATCAAACAGTATGAATCGTCAACGGTGGCACTTGAAGAAATCAGCATAGATGAAGCTGCTGTAAAAGAGTTCAGCGATATGATTGTGCGGAATTTTAATTGTGCATTTGGATTATCGGATTGAACGAATAGAGGGGATAAAAGGCGCCGATCAGAATCGAACTGATGAATGAAGGTTTTGCAGACCTCTCCCTTACCACTTGGGCACGGCGCCGATAATGATGCTACTATAGCAGAAACCGATATCTTATGCAAGAGGTTCGTCAGGGAGTTCCAAGGTTTTGTCAGAGCTATATCAGTCTGTGTATACCCCCGCAGAATCTGCCATTCCACCGAAGTTTTGCTGCATTGACAGAACATACCGCATATTCTACATTTACTCTATGACAAGCATTCCACGAAAACTGCCGATCGGCATACAGAGCTTTAAAGATTTGCGGGAAAAAAATTTCCTCTATGTTGATAAAACGGAATACCTTTTTCGCTTAGCAAATAGCAGTAAGGTCTATTTCCTCAGTCGACCGCGGCGGTTCGGGAAAAGCCTATTTCTTTCGACATTGGCTGCATATTTTCTCGGGCAAAAGGAGTTGTTCACAGAACTTTATCTTGAAAAAGCCGAGGAAGAACAAGCAGAGTTCGAACAACGGGCAGCATGGGAAGCATATCCGGTATTGTATCTGGATTTTAATACGGGCAACTATATAGAATCTGATGAGCTCGGTATGAATCTGAATGGTCATCTCTGCAAATGGGAAAAACTATATGGGGTTGAACCATCCGAACAAAATTTTGCACTCCGTTTTGCCGGTGTTATTACACGAGCCTGCCAACAAACCGGTAAGCAAGTAGTCATCCTTGTAGACGAGTACGATAAACCCTTGCTGCAAACCATGGGGGTAAATGAAACACTCAATGAGCAATACCGCAATACCCTTAAAGCATTTTACTCCGTAATCAAAACCTGCGATCAATATATCCGCTTTGCCTTCCTCACCGGCGTTACCAAGTTCAGCAAGATCAGTATTTTTAGCGACTTGAATAACCTTCGGGATATATCGATGGAAAAACAATATGCCGGTATCTGCGGTATCACGCAGGCAGAACTGGAAGCAAATTTTCAACCTGAAATACAGGCGCTTGCTTCCGAACAAGATTTAACCTATCAGCAAACGCTTGCTGAACTCAAGCAATGGTACGACGGTTATCTGTTCCATCCGGCAGGGGAAGGCATGTATAATCCCTACAGTGTCTTGAGCGCTTTAGTAAAAAAGGAAATCAAAAGCTATTGGTTCAGTACCGGTACTCCAACCTTTTTGGTGAACTACTTAAAAGAAGCACACTATTACATTCCGGACTTAGACGGCAAAGTCGAACTCAATGAATCAGGATTGGAAACGTATCGAGCAGTGGCAGAAAATGCTTTACCCATTCTCTTTCAATCAGGGTATTTAACTATAAAAGAGTATATCAGCGATGTCAGGCTGTACCGGCTCGGGTTTCCCAATGATGAAGTACGGTACGGCTTTTTAGAGAATCTGCTGCCTGCATATTCTGCTGTACCGTTCACCCAAGGGGGAGTATGGGTAGCACGGTTTGTGCAAGACATCCGTGGGGGAAAAGTTGATAGCTTTATGGAGCGGATGCAGTCGCTTATTGCAGGCATTCCGTATGATAATTTTACGGAAGAAAACTTGAAGTTGAGGGAACAGAATTACCAAGCCGCGGTATACCTGATATTTGCACTGATGGGACAGTTTGTACAAACGGAGGTACACTGTAGTACCGGACGTGCGGATTGTATTGTGTGGACAGCAGAAACAATCTACCTCTTCGAGTTTAAGCTCACCGGCAACGGCAGCGCAGAGAATGCGCTCAATCAGATAAAAGAGAAACGCTATGCAGAGAAATATCGTATGGACGGGAAAAAGATTGTGCTCATCGGTGCAGGATTTGAGGAAGCAACGCGGACAATTAAGAATTGGAAAGTAGAACAGCTATGATACAGACTAAATCCCGCACCGATCCGCATCAGGGCAGCGGGTATGAACCCCTCGAATAAAGTTTCGGTAGTTTTTTGTGAATAGAGCAGTGATCGATGCTGTATGAAGAAAAACGGAGGTAATTAATATAGGAACTCGTATATACCTTATACTATATTTGCTCGACACACATACTATAGGGAACCTCTAAAAACTTGGCTCGATTTTTAGAGGTTCCCTATAAACAAGCGGAGGTTTGAAATGCCGGAGATTTCAAGATTTTATGGGATTGTCATAAAAATGTTCTTCAAACCAAAGGAACATGAACCTTCTCATATCCATGCCTTGTATGGTGAATGCGTTGGTGTTTTTGATTTGAAAACACACGAAATGACAAATGGTGATTTACCATTAAAAGCTCAAAGCTTAGTAAAAGAATGGCTAAATATACATGAGCAAGAACTTCAAAAAATGTGGGATACTCAAACTATCGTGAAATTAGCGCCATTGGAGTAGAATATGATTCCAAGAATTAAATCGATTATTGATAGAAACGATTATAAATTAGAAGTTCTGTTTGATGACGGAAAACGTGTTCTTTATGATGTCAGTGAAGATATAAATCAGATTCCTGATTTTAAGGATTTAACATCAATAAAAGGATTATGGAAACAATTTATACTTGATGAAAGCCGTACTTGTGTATATTGGAATGACAGAATTGATTTAGCTAGTGACTCTATTTACGAGTATGGAAAACCTATATAGTAATATCTAGCCTTCACGCGGCACTTCTACCCGTACTTCCGTCCCCGTTTCCGGTTTACTGGTGATGGTGAGCGTTCCGCCTAATAGCTTTGCCCTCATTTCCATACCCCTCATGCCAAAGTGCAGCCCGCTTGCAGCATCCAATGCCGCTATATCAAACCCTGTTCCGTCGTCAAAAATCATGATGCGGATATTATCATGCTGAGGCAAGGCAGCCCCATCTTTTCCCGAATATTCAACATTCCTAATCACCACACTTGTTTCTTCTGCTTTGGCATGAGCGCGGACATTGTTCAAGGCTTCCTGAATAATGCGCAAAATGTGATGTTTTTGTTCGTGTGTAAAATCTTCAAGCGCCGCATTTTGTTCTACAAAAAACGTACAAGGAAGCCCCGACTGTTCGGAAAAATGTTCGCACAAATCGTGTATAACCGTTTTAAACGGCACACTGTCTAAAAGCGGAATTGAAAGGTTTTGAATAATCGCGCGAAGTTCTTTTTGATTCTGTTTTTCAAGACTGATGATCTTTTCTATTTTCTCCATTGCAGATTTATCCGGCGCAGCTGCATCGTTATTCGGAAAGTGAGCGTTTGTGCCGTTGATCTCTGACAAAAATCTTTTTTGTTCTATGAGAAGCGTTTTGATATTCTGGCTTACCGTGTCGTGCAGTTCCTGACTGATGCGCTTCCGCTCCTCTTCCTGTGTCTGGATAATTTCGGAAATGAATGTACGGTTTTCTTTGAGCAGCTTTCTTTTTTTGATATTGTTGATCAGAATCACCAAAATGGTAATGAACGCAATAAAACACACCACAATGAAAAAGAGGAAAAACGAAGCGTAAAGGTTTAAGGCGGAAAGCAAATCATGCAATTCTTGCTCCGTCATGATTTCCGTCCCTTGTATCTCGGACTGGTGGTGGGGGTATTTTCAAAAATTTCTTTTAGCATGAAATTCTCCGTTCAACAAGACGATAAAGACCGAAGCCTAAAAAAGTGCAAATCAATCTGTCCAGTACAGTGATGGGAATTCTCGGCAAAAGATAGGATAAAAACATTCCGAATTTTAATTTTTGGAAAGGGATAGAAAAAATGTCGATTGGAAAAAATCTTACAGAGTCGTCAACCAATGGACGGATGAATGTGTCCAAAGCGCTTGCGGAAAAACAGCTGAGAAACGATGACACGAATACAATTATCAAAAGATACAGCACGGTAACGGTTCGGTTAAAGAAAAAGTCTTTTTTGTTTCGGCTAAAAATCCATGTTGAAAGCGCAATCAGCATTCCGCAAACCGCATACAGAGAGCCGAAATAGAATAGGTCAGTTCCGTAAATCACAAAGCGAATGAACGTCATAATCGGATTGTGTAACACTGCAACAATTAAGCCGGGAACAAGCCCTGCATAAAAGGTAATGGCTACCGTAAAAACGGTATCTAAAAATATCGGTGCATGAAGGGCGTCCGCTAAAAATGATGTTGCGATATTCCCTACAATGGAAAGAAGACCGAAAACCTCTATCACCCCTAACTTCATTCGGGAGCTATAGCCGCTGCTGTCAATCCTGTCAGCGCCACGTGATAAATGATGCTTGTTAGCGTTTTCCGCATGATGATTTTTCATAGCCGCCCCATTTTTTGCAAGAATGCAAGTTTGTTGTTAACGCCCGCCTTGTCATACATAATGGTAAGGTAGTTTACAACGGTTTTTTCAGTAATACCAAGCGCTGCCGCAACTTCCGTGTTTGTGTTGTAAAGCGTAAGCGCCTCTGCGACACGTTTTTCTTTTTTGGTAAAGGTCTGCGCTATATCGCGAACTTCGAGCAATCCCGTAACAAGCTCCGCTTGAATGTATGATTTCCCATTCGCAACAGCATTGATCGCCGCAAGTAAGATGGTTTCGTCGGCATTTTTTGAAACAAAACCTTTTGCACCGACTACAGCGCTCGTTGCGTGTTCTACAAATCCGCCGGAGTCATGACTGGAGTATGCGATGCACGGAATACCGAGTGCAAAGAATGATATTTTGAGTCATAATCGTATTCTACAGAAATAACACGGTAATTTATAGAGAGTTTAGTCCCGAAAATGTTTCTTGTAAAAAATGGTAAAATGAATTATTCTCTCTTCTGTTTTGTGAGCAGTAATAGTCGTGCAGTATTTTTGAAGAGGTAAAAAATGAAACAAAAACGAGAACTTTTTAAAACAAACATCGGAATGCTCCTTGCCTGCGTCGGCTCGGCAATGGGCTTAGCGAATATTTGGATGTTTCCCGCCCGCTTAGCGGAGTTCGGCGGCATCACGTTTCTTATTCCGTACCTCATTTTTTTATTCGGCTTTTCCGCCTTTGGGTTGATGGGAGAATATGCATTCGGACGCAAAATGCGTAAGGGGCCGGTACTTGCCTTTGAATCGGTTATCGCGCAAAAAACCGCGAATCCCCTACTCCGTGCCGTCGGTTGGTTTCCGGTCGTAGCCCTTATCGGAATTTTATCATTCTACACCGTTATCATCGGATGGATTCTACGCTATCTTGTATTGGCGATTACCAATACATTCCCGTCAATGCCTCCTGCTTTTTTCGAATCCTTTGCAGGCACGCCCGCCAATATTCCGTGGACACTCGCCGCCCTTGTTGCAACAGCGCTGATCGTCAGTCTCGGCATTCAAAAAGGCATCGAACGCTTTACCACCGTGATGATGGCAACTTTTTACATCGTCGTTACCGTGATGGTTATCCGTGCGCTCACCCTTCCCGGCGCGCTCCGCGGAGTTGCTATAATGCTGAGGCCTAAGTGGGAAGTATTCGGTCATTTCAGAATCTGGATATATGCGCTGGGCATGGCATTCTTTACCCTCAGTCTCGGCGGAGCTGCAATGCTTGTATACGGAAGCTATATGCCGGAAGGTTCCGATGTTCCCCGTACCGCCCGCCAAACGGCAGGCTTGGATTTTCTTGCTTCGATAATGTGTGCCCTGTTTACCGTTCCGGTCGCATATTCGCTTGGAATCAATCCGCAGGCGGGAGCCGCGCTCCTCTTTATTGCCGTACCTAACATTATCGCACACATGCCGGCAGGCTATATCTTCGGCATCCTCTTTTTTCTCTGCGCAATGTTCGCAGCCCTTACCTCTTCGATTGTTATGTTGGAAGTACCGGTTGAGTCGCTGATGTCAAAATTCAGAATCGGCAGAAAAAAAGCGGCGATTATTATCACCGTGTTAGCAGCCGGTATCGCCGTACCCCTCAACTTTGACATGAGGGTATTCGGCACCTTTACCGACACCATCGCCATCATCATTTTTCCGCTCGCAGCAGTTACAGCGGCCTTTGTCATCTTTTGGGTATATGGAGCACAGCGAACACTTGAGGATATCAACCTTCATGCCAAGCATAAGGTCGGTAATTGGTACGCCCCCTATATGCAATATGTCTTTGTGCCCGTATGCCTGATTTTAGTTATTGCCGGTATCTTCCTCGGAGGACTGTAAATCGGGTAGTGAGAAAATCATCCGGAACTACGACATTATCCATCGTACAAGACAACCATCGTGCCTTGCTATTTTCATAATTATAACGTATACTTAGAGTATGGCAAAGCGGTATTCGCTCGATCAATATCGTTATATCTCTAACTCTAAAAAAATGCGAAAAGCACTTGACATACCGAAATACGCCCTGCATAATTTGCAGTCTTGCAGTCTTGCAGTCTTGCAGTCTTGCAGTCTTGCAGTCTTGCAGTCTCTGTGTAGACATACCTCTTTCTTTCTTACACACCCCCATTATCAGTTTTACTCATCAGCATACAGGCAAAAAACAAAGCAAATTCTCTGCATATCTTTTTACAAAAACTCCTTGACATCTTATGCAGTATCAAAAACACCCTTATCATAAAAGAGGAAGAACGTATGCGTAAAGTTTGTTGTATTTTAACCGGAATATTTTTAAGTCTTTTATTTACGACATGCAAGCAGTTTACCGCAGATATAGATGACTATCTCAGCTATTGGTCAACGGTAGTTTCGTCGGCGGGGTACAGCATCGATAAGCCGACACAAACGAGTGCAGACGGTTCAATGTGTGTACCATCTGCGGACAATCTAACGGTTACGGTTAAACTGAACAATCCTAAAAACCTTAGACTTATTATGCCTGATAAGGGAAATGTTATCCACTTTCCCGGGCTTTCGACGCAGCCGGTCTACGGCACGGATTATACGCTAGCGCAAAAAACGTCTGATACACTCACTCTGGAGTACAAAAGCACCTTTTTAGGAACGCATGAGTGGAGTAACGGCGACATCGGGCCGGAAATTACCTTCATCGCTACCGATGGCAGAATATTCCGTAGCAAGTTTAGCTTAAATTTAAAAGTTGACACCGCCCCTGCTTTGGAGTACGCCGAAATCGGCAAAACGGCAACGGCTGATTCGGACGGCAATCATTTTTATGTGCTTATATTCCGCGTAAAAGACATGGACTCCACGATTACCGACAGCAGTATACATAAAGACATCAAAAAACTGATTGTTACGGCAGGCGGTGTTCCGTCTGAAATTCCGCTGAGCTTTAACGCAGGCAAGACGGATTTTGAAACGGGCGGAGACCTTTTGGCGGAATCGGCACTACATGTACTCGACATTGATCATCCTCTTCCTGGGGGAAACTGGCTTCTCTGCTTAAAGACCGATGTAAAAGTCGGCGAAGCGGAAAAAGAATATGCCGTCAGCATAAAAGATGCGCAAGGTTTAAGTTCGGCGGTTATACGGGCAAGCACCCAAAAAAATAAGCTTGCTAATGTGCAATTGGTTGACGGTTCGACCGAAATAACGGGAACATCGGACAGCAATCCAAAAGGAATCCCCGGGATAAACGGAAAAACATTGACGGCAAAAACTGCATTCACCGGAACCGCCATAACGGGAACAGTCTATAAGAAAAAGGCCGATGGTACTTGGGAACAGCTAAGCGGAAGCGGCGGAACGGTAAGCGGCACAACAACCGCTGCAGTAAACTTACCGGCACTCGCCGCAAGCGGAACCGAAGCGCTCTACAAAATCAGTCTGAAAGCACAGTTAAACGGCTATGATGACAGCGATTCAAAAGACTTTTTTGTTAAATTGTTATGGCAGGAAGTTCCCGTCCTTAAACTAATGCAGAATTTTAGCTCTAGCGGTACCCCTTCGCACTGCATCAGCGCAGAAACTAAAGGCTATGTTACCGAAGACATCATTCCCGATGCGGGATGGTATAACTACTCAAACCCGCTGGTTATTTACAACTACCTCGCAGGCGGCTACCGCTTTGAACTTAGTGCGTCCGCAGGGTCTACGGTAAAGTATCGGCTGAACGGCGGCGCCGAACAGTCGGCAACGACATCGGCGGTGATATCGGTAAGCCATTCTGTAGTACACACACTTGAAGTATGGGCTGAAAGAGATGCAATAGCGGGACCTCACACCACCTTGTATTCTAAAGGTGTACAAGCCGTGAGCAACTATACCCAGCTTAAAAATGTTGCACAAAACGCTCCCGCGAACGGCACTCGCATAGAGATTGTAATCGGCGACAACATAACCGCTTCCGCCGATACCGAAATAGCGGTAACGGGCGGCAAAAAACTGATACTGCAAAGCTCGCCAAGCACTACCGTCCGCACCGTCAACGCAGGCGGTCTTGGGCGCATCCTCAAAGTAAGCGGCACCGGCTCGCAGCTTGAGCTTAATGGCATACAGCTTACAGGAGGTAATGCCGCCGACGGAAAAGGCGGGGCGGTTTGTGTCGAAGCCGGCGGCGTTCTTTGGCTGTATAATAAAACCGTCATTACCCCGTCAACGGGAAGCGATATAAACACGCCGGGCAAAAACGATGTGTATCTTGCAAACGGCGCCGAAATCACGCTCGGCAGTTTGACGACTACCGAGCCTATTGTTGCCCGCATTACGCCTAATTATACAGACGGAAATACGGTACTTACGGGCAACCCAGCCAGCGTCAGCACAAACTACACCAAGTTCAGCGTAACACAGCCGGACGATGGCTTTCTATGGACAATAAAGAGCGACGGAACATTGAAGGCAATACCCACAATCATAAACGGTTCGGATAGCGGTGCATGGCAAAAACTGCGAGAGCTTGTGCGAATTGCTCCCGCAGGCGCCGTCATCACCATAAACGGCACAATTACAGCGACAAACGAAGGTTCGGGGGATACAGCCAACTGGGGAGAAATCATCATAGACAAAAACCTTACGATAAAGGGTAAAAAGACGGATAGGACAGATACGCTGAACGCAAACAAAGATGATTTTGGAACTGTCCCGTTCCGCATCTTCAAGGTAGAACTCGGCAAAAAGCTCACGCTTGAAAACCTGACGCTGAAAAACGGCAAAAATAACGAAACAGATCCCGGCGGTTCTCCTAATCCTAACGGAAAAGGCGGCGCTATTTATTCGAAAGGTGAGCTTGAAATACGCAATGTACGTATTACGAACTGTGAAGCAAAATATAGCGGCGGAGGCATTTATTGCAGCATGTTTGGTACAACTTCTACCGATGAGCGTAAACTGGTAATAGAAAATACGGAGGTTGCGAGCTGTAAAGCCTTAGATACTACTCATGGGCTTGGCGGAGGAGTGTCTATTCAAGGATCGGACTGCCTTATGAATGTGAAGATAACCGATGTCATGATCAAAAACAATGACGCAGGATCTTCTGCAGCAGGGCTTTGTTTGTATGGAAACCATAATGCAACAACAACCGCCGATTCCGTTGTTTTAACGCGTGTTACTCTACATACAAACAAACTGACCGGCACCAGTGCAGCAGGCGGAGCAGGTATGGTGTTTGCAACATACGGCCCAAACAATGCAATTACTTTAAAAAACTGTACTGTTACCAAAAACGAATCTACAACTATCGGCGGCGGTATATCACTTCGCACTTCGAGTAGTGGCAATGTTTGTGGAAAACTCATACTGGAAAACAGCAGTGTAACCGAAAATAAAGCGCAAAACGGGGGAGGTGTTTATGTAAACTGGTCGAATCTGGTTATGAAAAACACCGATTTTACTTCCAATACGGCAACGGCCGAAGGCGGCGGCGTGTATATAGCCAAGGGAACATTTGAGATGGAAGGTTCTGCAACCGTTACCCATTCTGCAGAAGCTCATAAAAACGATGTGTATTTGAAGGACGGCAGGACGATTGATATTGTAGGCGCTTTGCCCGGCACCGCTCCCGTCGCGTGCATAACGCCCGAAAATTACGCTTACACCACGCA
>NZ_CALHGC010000296.1 GCF_938029485.1 uncultured Treponema sp.
TTTAGAGACGCTTTGCAGCGGAAATAAGGTGTTCCTTAAAAGAGGCATTCCGGAAATCGATCATATATTTTATGAAATGTACCGTGTTCCGGAAACAATTGTTATACCTTATCTAAAGGTAAAAATTCAAGAACTTTTTTTGTATTTAACAACGTTGTGTGAACACCTCGTGTTTTTCCGTAAAGCACATTTTCAAAAAAGTACGGTTGAAATAATAAAGCAGTTACATCAATTTATCGTAAAAAATTCGGAACGCTATTATACGTATGAGCAGCTCGCATCTCTTTTTAATATCAAACAAACGACAATGAAAAACTGTTATAAATCGGTTTACGGCATAACGATATACGAAACTATCAGAGATGCACGATTAAAAAAAAGTATCGATATGCTGAAAAATACTTCATGCAGTATAACGGATATTGCTTTGGAAATAGGCTATTCAAGCCATGCCAAGTTTTCGGAAGTTTTCAAAAAGGTATATCACATCACTCCTACCGAATATAAAAAAATTATTGCCTCATCGGGGACAACCGGTCTGATTGAGAAAGATTAAAAAGTTAGTCTCCGCTAATATTTTCTGATAAAGGAATTCCTGAAGACTGAAGTTGTTGCAGGTTTTCCTTACGCTTTATCTCAACAATGTGGAGGATCGTTTATGTCTCAAAAACTGACAGTAAAAGATTTAGCGACGATCGGAATTTTTTCGGCAGTGATGATTGTCGTCTTTATCACCTTTTCCATGCTAACGGGTGCATCATTGTTTTTTAACATGATATTCAATGCAGTGTTTACGGCATTTCTTTTAGCACCGTTTTTTATCTATATGACCATGAAGGTAGGAAAGCCGGGCGTTGCGCTTATCTATAATCTCCTGCATGCAATAATGGCGACATTGTTTATGGGACCTTTTATATTTCCGTGGTTCCTCGGCGGCGGTATTATTGCGGAGCTTTCTTTGATTGGAAAGGATAGCTATAGAGACCCGAAACGCATTACCGTCGCATGGGTGATTACGTCTTTGACCAGAGCCGCTCACGGTATGAGCGAAATTTGGTTCTTTAAGGAAGCGTTTTTAAAAACGAGCGTATCCCCCGAACAGGTTGAAGTACAAACACGCTATTATACGGATGCCAAGTGGGTTCTTTTTTCTCTTGCATTGACTGCGGTTGCGGCGGTACTCGGTTGTTATTTAGGAAACAAAATGACCGAGAAACATTTTAAAAAGACAGGCATCATTCAGTAATGCCGTTAGACTTCCGTTCAAAAGGTACGGTATTTCTCTGCACGGTATTTTTAGCATCGACACTGTCAAAAGATCCGCTATTTTACTTGCTATCCGCTATCCTCTGCCTATATGTAGTGATAAGCGGATACGGTAAATCTGTTATAAAATTTATTATCCCAATCGCCGTAGTCGGCTCTTTACGATATATTTCAAAAGGAACCGGCTTCGGCGTTATGCTTCCCGATATGTTTTTGTTTATCGTGTTGAGAATGTTGTCCGTTGTGTTATCGGCATTACCGATTATAAAAACACCGCCGGGTGAGCTTATGGCTGTAATGAGAAAACTGAAAATTCCCGAGACTATTTCTCTTCCATTGCTGTTTATGATGCGGTTTTTTCCGGTCGTAAAAAGCGAATTTAAAGAGATTATCGATTCGCTTCTATTGCGGAATTTGCTTTCATTCAAAAAGCCGTTGATTACAATGGAATACGTATTTGTTCCGATGATGTTTTCGGCGTCGAATATTGCGGAGGAATTAGCTGCCGCAGCGGAAGTAAGAGGTATCTCTGCAGAAGGAATTCATACGTCTAGAAGAGAAATTAAATTCCGAAAAATTGATTGTATCATCGTCATAAGCTCCCTTTTAATTACCGCAGGGCTTTATTATCTGGAAGGCGCTACTATCGTATGATTACACTTGAAAACGTATCTTTTGCATATAATCGGAGCGCCGAAAAAAATCTTACAAATATACAGCTTGAAATAAATAAAGGTGAAGCAGTTGCTCTTATCGGTTTAAGCGGATGTGGAAAGACTACCCTCACAAGAATGATTAATGCGCTCGCATACAAGTTTTATGGAGGAACGGTAGACGGTGAAATCACGGTTGCCGGTATCGATCCGCGTAAAAAAGAGCTGTATGAAGTCGGGCGGAAGGTCGGTTCAATTTTTCAAAATCCGAAAAGTCAATTTTTTGCGGAAATCGTCGAGGACGAAATTGCGTTCGGATTGGAAAATTACGGAGTTGAACGTACGCATATTTTAGAGAGAACCGAACAAGCGCTGCGTTTTATTAACGGGGAGAATTTAGTCGGCAAAAATTTGTTTCAGCTTTCAAGCGGAGAACGGCAAAAAGTTGCAATCGCTTCTATCAATGCCCTTGATCCTCCAATCTACGTTTTTGACGAACCTTCCGCCAATCTCGATATGAAAAGCGTTGAAGCGTTAAAGAAATTAATGCTGTCATTAAAAGAAGCGGGTAAAACAATCGTTATTTCCGAACATAGAATCTATTATTTGAAAGACATCGTCGATTACTACTATTACCTGAAAGACGGAAAAATCATACAACGTTATACGGATGCCGAGCTGCTGCAAAAGTCCCCTGCATATTTTGAAGCGGCGGGATTGCGGACATATCTTTTGAACAGCGTCGAACCGAAAGCACTGCAGCTTGAAGGGCATCATCATCTGGACATAACAGCCTTATCTTTTTCTTATAAAGGTGCGCCGATTCTTAGCAATGTGAATTACGTGTTTACAAGCGGAAATATCTACGGCATTATCGGAAGTAACGGTGTCGGGAAAAGCACCCTGTCTAAAATTCTCTGCGGCTTGTTGAAAGAAAAAAGCGGAACGATTGCGTATAACGGCAAAAAGCTCGGAAAATCGGATAGACGAAAAAGCATTTATTATCTTTCAAACAATCCTGACAGCAATTTATTTGAAATCTCTCCTGCTGAAGAGCTTAAACTGAATGATCCTGCCGCAGATGTTAAAACCATACTCAGGCAATTTCATTTAGAGAATACTCAAACAACGCATCCGCATATTTTATCCGGCGGACAAAAACAGCGGCTGACAGTTGCGGCGGCAGAACTTTTGCAAAGGGATGTGTACATATTCGACGAACCGACCAGCGGTTTGGACGGCAAGAATATGCGCTTGATTGCCGAACGGATGAAATTGCTGCAAGAGCGGCAAAAAATCGTCATCATTATTTCGCATGATTATGAGTTTTTGATGGAATCCTGCAACAAAATCCTCTATTTGGACGGGCAGTCTTTGAAGGAATTTTCCGCCGCGCAAGATAAAGAAAAAATACTGGAAGTGCTGCAGGGCGGGGAAGAATTTTCTTAGATTTAATTTGTGAATTGTATTCCTAATAAAGAAGGTATATGCCGTACCTTATTTTGTCAAGCCGATGTATATTACAGAGCAGCGGAGTATTAAACTCTCCGCACGAAGCGCCGATCGACGCATTCAACCGTTACTTTACGGAGCCGAACGCGTGCTTGATTGTTTCGGCGAGGTTTTCTACGCGGGAAATGCCTTGCATTGCAGGTTCGGGGTCATCGCCATCGCCGGCAGCTGCCGGAACATAAAGCTGTGTAAAGCCGAGGCTTTGCGCGGTTTTAATCAGCGGTTTTAAGCGGCGCACCGGACGGATTTCACCGGCAAGGCTTAATTCTCCGATAAACGCTTCGTTTTTATGTGCGGGGATATCCGTCCGCGCAGAGTAGAGTGCAAGAGCCAAGGCCAAATCGATTGCCGGTTCCCGCAGCCGGATGCCGCCGGCGACATTGATATAGATATCTTGATCGGAGAACCGCAAGCCTATCCGTTTTTCCAGTACGGCGGCGACGCGGCTGACCCGTGCGGAATCTATCTTATCGGAGAATACGCGCGTCATCGTGCCCTTAGCGGGTACCGTAAGCGCCTGAATTTCTACCATAAATACACGGCTGCCTTCAAACACCGGTACGGTGGCAGAACCGGCAGGAAGCTCGCCTTGCCGCTGAATAATAAAAAGGGCGGCGGGATCCTGCACGGCAGCCAAGCCTTTTTCATCCATCCTGAAAATCCCCAGCTCGTCCACCGAACCGAAGCGGTTTTTAAGGGCACGGAGAAAACGTACATCATCTTCATTCCGCTCAAAAGAGATAACGGTGTCGACCATGTGTTCCAACACTTTCGGTCCTGCGATGATACCTTCCTTTGTTACATGAGCGGTAAGAAAGAGCGCCGCATCCCGTTCCTTTACCCACTGCACCAATTCGTTAGCGCAGTATTTAAGCTGATTGATAGTGCCCGGGATGGTTCCCGCCTGAGGGGAAAAAAGGGTTTGTACCGAATCGATGATAACGACAAGCGGATTGATATTGTTTAATACTTTTTCAATATTTTCTACCGAATTGGTGCAGAGCAGTTCGATGTTTTTGAGCGGAATACCGAGCCGGTCTGCACGGCCGCGTATCTGACCGGCGGACTCTTCCCCGGAAACATAGAGCGTCCGCTGCCCTGCCGCTCCGGCTGCTGCGGCAGCTGCCGCTTGCAGCAGTAGTGTCGATTTTCCGATACCGGGTTCGCCGCCAATCAATACCGCCGAGCGCTTTACCGCGCCGCCGCCGAGCACTCTATCGAATTCCGAAATACCGGTCGTGATACGGACGGTATCGTGCACCTCCACCTGTTCAAGCGGGATAGGATGCGCTTCGTCCGTTTGCCGCACGGCGGCGGCGCTCGAAGCAAAGCCGGGGGTAAAATCCGCCTCTTGGAACTGCTCCTCAAAGGTATTCCATTCGCCGCAGCCCGGACAGCGCCCAAGCCATTTCGGCTGACTGTAGCCGCAGGAGCTGCATCGGAATACCCGCCCGCCGGCCTTTTTTTTTGCCATACCTATTCGTCGTTCCGTTCGGAAAGAGTAAGAGTAAGCTTTACGGCCTTATTCCCGCGGAGCACCGTTACGGCGATGCTCTCGTTCGGTTTTTTATCTTCCAAAACGGCATAGTATTCGCTGAGGTTGCTGACAGACTGACCTGCAATTTCAGTGATGATATCGCCGCCGAGGTAGATAACCGCGGCGCGCTTCCCGATACCGTAGCGGACGGCATTTGCTCCTCCGCGGAGTCCGGCTTTTTCGGCATTGCTGTCTTTTTTAACACGGGAAACCAATAGACCGCGCTGCACCGACAGCCCTGCATAGTTTGCAATCGAAGCGTTCAGTTGTACCAGCTCCGCATCGATGGACGCGCGGCGGACTTTTCCGTACTTGATAATTTCGGAGACAACCCGTTTTGCCGTGTTGATGGGCACCGCAAAACCGACCCCTGCGGAACTGCCCGATGTGGAATAAATCATCGTATTGATGCCGATCATTTTAGCGTCTGAATCGAGAAGCGGCCCGCCGGAATTTCCGGGATTGATGGCCGTGTCGGTTTGGATCATATTTTTGATGATAATATTTCTATCGGTTTGAATCGGACGGCCGAGGGCGGACACGATACCGACTGTCAGCGTTCTGGTTAAACCGAACGGATTTCCGATTGCGAGCACCCGCTGCCCGACTTTGAGCCCGTCGGAATCGCCGAATTTTATTGTCGTAAGCTGAGTGTTTGCAGGCGGATCGAATTTAAGTACCGCAAGATCGTTTTCACGGTCTACCCCAATAACTTTTGCATTATATTGACTGCCGTCCGACAGAGACACGAATATCTTTGTTGCATCCTCGATAACGTGCGTGTTGGTCAAGATGTAGCCGCGGCTGTCGATAATCGAACCGGATCCGGAGCCTCCTTCCTGCGGAATCGGTTCAAGGAACCAATTCACGCCGACCGTTTCCGTGGTGATATTGACGACCGCATCGTTGGTATTTTCGTATACCGAAATATTTTGCTTTTCGTCCACGGTGTAGCGGCTCGCCGGTTCCGCAGCAGCGGTTAGATACGGACTTGTTTGCTCCGCAGGTTCCGCGGCAGAGACGCTCCCGCGACCGGTATTTTCGATACCGGCTGTTTGCGCACCGCTCTGTTGAGTGTTGACAGTATTACTTCCCGGCAATGTTTCAAGTTCTGCTAAGGTGTCTCCCTGCGGCGCTTTTGTTTCATATCCTAAATAAAAACCTATTCCATAGGCGGCGAGCGCAACAAAACAGCCGACAATAACGGCAGAAAGAATAAGTTGTCTTCTACTATAAAGCTTCATACACGATCCTCCTCTAAAAACCGATCGAGTTTTTTGAGATGCTCTAGAATAAATATACAAAAAAAAAGTCTATCCGCCAATACAATAGAGCCTCATGGCAGTCGCGTAAATCTATACCTTAAACTTAGAAACCTCTGCAGCAAGAGCGGCGATACTCTCTTTAGTGCGCAGTGTAATTTGGTTAACTTCTTGTACGGAGGTATTGATGTAAGATGAACCGGAGGTCATTTCGTCCATACTGCCGGTAATAACACGGGTAAGGTCGTCAAGAATTGACATTTCCTTTGCGGCTTTTTCGCCGCCCTTCAGCATTTCTGCAGAACCACTATTGACTTCAACCGTAACCGTATTGATATTCTTGATTGCGGTCAGAACTTCCCTACTGGCGTTTTCCTGTTCGCGCATCGCTTCGGTCAGTTGATTACTCATCATCTTAACCTGTTCGGACAGATTAAAAATTGCATTGAATTTTTCTTCAACTGTACGTGCCGAACCGGAAAGTCCTTCGATTTCCGTGCCAAACTGTTTAAGCGTCGTTGTGATGGTCTTTCCTTGCGTTGCGGAATCTTCGGCCAATTTGCGAATTTCGTCGGCAACAACTGCAAATCCCTTACCTGCTTCCCCTGCATGGGCTGCCTCAATTGCCGCATTCATTGCAAGCAGGTTTGTCTGACTGGCAATATGCTGGATAACGCCGCTCGCTTCGATTAAGCTACCTGATTCTTCTGCAATCCTTTGCGTAATGGCATTGGAACTATGCAACGTTTCTTTGCCGTCGGAAGTTGCCGAAGCGAGGGATTTTATAGATTCATCAGTTCTTTCCAGAGTCTTGGTAATAGAAGCGATATTTGCAACCATTTCTTCGATAGCCGAAGAAGATTCCGCAACGCTCGCCGCTTGAGTCGCAATGCTGCCGTTTAACTGTTTAATGGTTTGGATAATTTCTTCTATTGTAGCGGAGGTTTCCGTAACGCTTGAAGCCTGTGTAAATATCTTCCGCTTTACATCTTCAATATGTGTACTGATCTCATTTGCAGCGCCGGCAGTTTCCGACATATTCTGTGCAAGTTCATCGCCTATCTTTGTCATCGCACCGGCATTTTTATCAACGGATTGAATTGCCGTTCTAATCTTTCCGATCGTTTCGTTGAAATACTCCGAAAGATTGCGGATCTCATCCAAACCCGTTAGCGGCAAGCTGACGGTTAAGTCTCCTTCACCCTGGGCAATATCTTTTAGAGCGGCGGTTACGCGTACAAGCGGATTGATAATACGATGCGACAGCCAATACACTACGATAGCGGCGATAACCAGCATTGCTACGCCGATAAGATACATCCACCGATTTAATGTTCGTACATCAGTTAAAAATTCTTTTTCGGGAGCCAGCAACATCACAACCCAGTCGGTTTCCATCTTTTTTCCTACCACAAATTGCGTTTCACCGTTATATGAACCTGAGCCGCTTACGACATCCTCCGATCTAAATACCGATTCAACCAGAGCGGACAGTGAAGCCATATCCTTATCATTTGCGGCAGCATCGCTGATGGAAGTTTGTGCGGCAACTCGGCTAAAGTCGGTGTCTCCGATAACTTTCCTGCTGGTTCCGACAATAAAGACGGATCCGCTTGTGCCGACGGTAACGGTTTTACAGATATCGGAAAGATATCGCCCGTCTATATCGATCGAAAAGAAACCTACAATTTTCTGATCTTTTCCATACATGGGAATTGCATATGAGATGAGAAAAACATCCTTCCCCGCCGGAAAAGGTTCGGACAAAAATGGAGTCCCGTTCATAACGGTGTTGTACCACGACTGATTTCCGCAAAAAAAACTGCTGCCGTCGGCACGAATAAGGTTTCCGTCCATGCCTGCCATACCGTAGCTTTTTACGGACGGCTGGCGTTTAATAAGAAAATCAATTTCTCGTAATCGTTCAGGGATACTTAAACTTTCATCAAACAGAACGGGAGTATCGGCGACCCCCTCAAGCCAGAAGGAAAGATCTTCGATTTCATGATCGATTTTTTCGGCAGTTGTAACCGCTTTGTTTTGCAGTAACTCCATAACCTTTGCAGTAATTGCCCGTCTGACAATAGTGCCGGTCAAAACGGTCTGTAAAACCGATACCGTAATAACGAATAATGCAAAAATAATAATCATTCTTTTTTGCAAACCGAGTTGTTTCTTCATAGTTGCTCCTCATCCCAAAACTCATAGCGTCGCAAAAGCGATAAAACGATTATTAATTGCTGAATGGGTATCTCAAAAAAAAATACGGTTCTTAGAGATGTATACTTTTTATTATCATTATCTGTGGCATCATGTCAATTATCCAAGAGCAGAGCAAACGTATCTGCATATTTTTTTAACTTTTTTCAAAAAAATATCAAAATTCTTAGCCAAAAGCCCGCGCGTGCCGCATAAAGGAAGTATGAACTTTACAAGATATTATTACGGCATTAAGCGTATGCCAATCCTATTGTGTTTATTTGTTGCTGTCTTTACGGATCTTTCCGCGCAAAGCCACGGGCAGCAATCGTTTTTTGACCGTCTTACCGATGAGCGCTTTATATTCGACCGGCTGAACGAAGACGATACCGATGAGGAATCTGAAATTGAAATGAATGAAAATTCCGAAAGTGAAACGGTGAGAGAATACGTTTCCGATGAAACTTCCGAAAGCGAACAGAAAACAAACGCCACCAAGAGCGAAACTGTCAAAGATGCCGAACAACAGCCGGACGAATCGGCTAAGTCTCAAACGGACAAAGTAGATTCCGCCTCGA
>NZ_CALHGC010000297.1 GCF_938029485.1 uncultured Treponema sp.
GGAAACGGCTGATGGAACAGCTGAATCGACGAGGAGAATGTATGAACACACCGGTGTTGTCGGTAAAAAATCTGGTTAAGCAGTATAAAGAAAAAACCGCATTGGATCATTTTAATTTGGAAGTTGCAAAAGGAGAGGTGCTGGGGCTTTTGGGTCCGAACGGGTGCGGCAAGACGACCGCGATCAACTGTATTCTCTCGCTGTTAAAGTACGGCAAAGGAGATATCAGGATTTTTGGCGAGCCGATGCGTCCCGATGCGTTTGCAATCAAGCGGAAAATCGGCCTTGTGCCGCAGGAAGTGTCCGTCTACTACGATTTTACGGTCAAGCAAAATATCGACTACTTTTGCGGTCTTTATATCGATAACGGAAGTAAACGAAAAGAGCTGGTGAAGGAAGCGATCGACTTTGTAGGGCTTAATGCCTACGAATCGTATAAGGCGAAAAAACTCTCAGGCGGATTACTCAGGCGGCTCAATATTGCCTGCGGCATTGCGCATAAGCCGGAGCTTATTTTTTTGGATGAACCGACCGTTGCCGTCGATGCGCAGAGCAGAAACTTTATCCTTTCCGGTATCAGAAAGCTCGCGCAGAACGGCAGCGCCATTGTGTACACCACGCACTACCTTGAAGAAGCGGAACAGCTGTGCGACCGGATGGTGATTATGGATAACGGACGGGATATTGCAAACGGTACCTTTGACGAGTTGAAAGACCTTATCCGCACCAGCGAAAAAGTTGTCGTTGAGTTTGTCGGTCTGCACGATACCGCTGACAGTATAATAGAAGCATTGAAAACCATTCCGCACGTAACCGGCGTTGTACAAAACGGTTCGGAATGGCTGATCACTTTTGAAAACTCCATCAACAACTTAAACGAGCTGATTCTCTTTATCAATAAACGGCAGCTCGCATACCGCAAGTTGTATTCCGAACGTCCCAGCCTCAGCGACATTTTCTTAGAGCTTACGGGAAAGGAGCTGCGGGACTGATGAATTTTTTACGCGAATTAAAGTACACGGCAATTTCGATGATCTCGACGGTGCAAGGAATGTTTTGGACAGTAGCATATCCGATCCTGTTATCGTCGCTATTTTTTGTGATCTTCTCCGCCATCAGTACACGGGGATTAAGTACCGCTATAAACACCGGCGTTACCAAAACAAATCCCCATCGAGTCATCCTTAATTTTATTCCGATAGTGCATGTTGTCTCGATGGAACAGGATGCTGCCGATGCCGCTTTGCGCGAAGGCAGTATTCAAGTGTTTATCGCAGACGATTTATCGATCAGAATATACAAAGACGGTACCGCACAGACAATCGTTAAAAATATAGTAGAGCAGATAAAGCAAACCGATGCGCTCGGTATCCCAATAACGCCTTCCGTTTACCGGAAACGGTTCATCGACAGTAAGGATGAACAAAACAATTCGATGATGATTTTATTCTACTCGCTTTTGGCGATGGTCTCCATTTACAGTATGTTCGGTGCAATATCCATCCCCGAACGCATGCAGGCAAATATTTCAAAATTAGCGGTAAGAATGTCCGCAGCGCCTATCAAGCGGTTCAGACTATATCTTTCCGGCGTTCTTTTCTTTGTCTGCTTTAACCTTGCATCGAATCTTTTATACATCGGCTATGTTATGCTTGTGTTAAAGATTAACCTCATCACGGATTTTGCGGTAACGGTTCCGCTGTTGATCTATGCAAATCTGTTCGGAACCGCCTTCGGCCTCTGTATCGGCTCAATTCCGAAAATGGCGGAAAACACAAAAGTAATGCTGTGCGTATTCAGTTCGCTGTTTCTCTCCTTTTTATCCGGTATGATGAGTGTCAGTGTCAAAACCGCGTTGGATGCTTCGGTTCCGATTCTGAGTAAAATAAACCCCATCGCGCTTTTTACGGATACATTATACAACATCAATATCCTGCACGAATACGATTCAGCGTCGTTATTTTTTATTGTGTACTCAGGATTCATCGCGCTGTTTTTAAGTATTGCGTTTTTTAATGCGCGGGAGGTACAGTATGACAGTCTATAAGCATTTTTTGCTGATGGTGTGGCAGCGGAAAATCGGCACCGTCATCTTTCTCGCTATCTTTTTGTCTCTGTGTTTTGTAAGGCTGCAGCCGGAAAGCAGGAATGCGCACGGTTTTTCCGAAACGCCGCTTACCGTTTGCATTGCAGATAAAGATCATTCACCGCTTTCGGAGCAGCTGACCGCTTACTTGCAAACAAAACACAGGGTTACGCTTTTAGACGGTTTCGGTTTAAGCGATGAAGCGCTTTTGAAAAAGCTCAGAAAAAATATTTCCGTCGGTACAGTTGATGTGGGACTGATTATTTCCGAAGGATTTGAACAGAAAACAGAATTAGGACAAAAAGGAATCATCAGCATTAAAGACGGCAGACGGGCGGCAGCGTTCTATATCGATTCGCAGATACAAACCTTTTTGCGCTTTGCACTTTCAACAAAGGAAGCAACGGGGGATTTCGACTTTGA
>NZ_CALHGC010000298.1 GCF_938029485.1 uncultured Treponema sp.
ACCGGAGTTCGCTAAAATCTTTCTGACGGCATTCGCAGGCATTTCTTCTACAAGGTCTACGACGTCGTCAAACGCAAGTTCATCCAAAATAGGCCCGAGTTCATTATCGGTAATCGATGAAATAAAGGCGCTTTGCTGCTCACTCGAAAGAAGTGCAAATACTTCAGCAGCAAGGTCTTTTGGAAGCATTCTAAAAAGAAACACCGCATTTGCCGCATTTTCTTTGTCTAATATTTCGGCCACATCGACCGCGTTCATCTCGGCGAGTTCCGCAATTAAGGCTACGTAGTGTTTATTATCGAGCAGTTCTTGAATCCGCTCCATTTCCTGCGTTTTATCTTCCATAGTTGACCGCTAGTATACTTAAAACGCATGGTTTCTGCTATAGCTTTACAAAATTCTTAAGTATTCTATAATACATCCAATGATAGATGCATCTGTACGATATCCTGTTATGAAAACGTCTATAGTTCGCTTATGTCGGCTGAAAACGGCGGCAGTGTTGTTCTTTCTGCTTTGTATTGTGTGCCGACAAGCCATTGCGGAGAACCGGCTGAAATTGGGCATTGAACGGCTGGCGGACTACCGCGCCGTTTTTACCGGGAAACGGATAGGATTGATTACCAACCAAACCGGTATCGATTCCGGAGGAATACCCTCTGCCGTGCTGTTGAGCAGGTCGGTACAGCTTACAGCGCTTTTTTCGCCTGAACACGGTATACAGGGAAACGAACGGGAGGGGGCGTCCATCGGACACAGCGCCGACCCGCAAACGGGACTTCCGGTGTACAGCCTTTACGGGAACACCAAGCGCCCGACGCAGGAGATGCTGAAAGATATCGATGTGCTTTGCTTTGATATTCAGGATATCGGCGCCCGTTTTTATACCTATATTTCCACGATGGCGTATGCAATGGAAGAATGCGCGCGGCATAAAAAACAATTTGTCGTGTTCGACCGGCCGAACCCGATCGGCGGTACCGTCGAGGGGAATATACTGGAACTCGAATACCGCTCCTTTACGGGATATTTTCCCATCGTGCAGCGGCACGGTATGACGGTCGGGGAACTCGCGCTTTTGTTCAACACCGAATACGGCATCCGCTGCGATTTAACCGTCATTCCGATGACAGGCTGGAACAGAGAAACATACTTTGACGAGCTGCCTTTAATATGGGTGCCGCCGTCTCCCAATATTCCGTCGCCACAAACTGCGCTCGTATATGCCGGTGTCTGTTTGTTTGAGGGAACAAACCTTTCGGTAGGGAGAGGAACGGCAATGCCGTTTCAGTACCTTGGCGCCCCCTACATCGATGCATATCGTCTAGCCGAGCAGCTGAACCGATTGGGTTTGGCGGGGGTACGTTTTTTGCCCGCGGTTTTTACCCCGTCGCTTTCGCTCTATGCGGGGAAGCTCTGTGGCGGTATCCAAATTGCCGTTACCGACCGCCACAGTTTTGCCCCCGTTAAAATGGCCATCGCCATGTTCTACGAGCTCAAACGCCTCTACCCCAATGAATTTACGATAAACGATGCGGGCAAAAAATACTGCGGTCTCCATTTATTAACAGGCTGCACACAACTGACCGATCCTTCACAAACCGCACAAGCCTATTTCGCCCGCATCGAAAAAGACAGCAGCCGGTTCAGTGCCGTCCGAAAAAAATATCTTCTCTATTAGGAAAGCCCCAATTTTTTTCGAGGCCGCTAAAACGGCATCTTAGGCGGTTGCTCTCCTTTTGCACAAAATTATCGATTATGTTAGTATACGGCTATGCTTAAATGTCCTAAAAAAAGCATATTCGCCCTATCATATATACTCTTAGCAATGTCGCTTTCAGCTCAAACAGTGAGCGGTAAAAAAGACATCGCCGTTTTTAAGCTATCTCATTCAAGTGATGTACCGCCCGAAATAGCAGCTAGGATAGACCAACGGATTATCGGGGTCGTTACCTCTTTTAAGCGGTTTAATGTAATCGGTATGCAGTATCGCCTCAGTTCAAGCAACATCGCATCCTTTATCGAGCAAATCAAAGGGATGAAGGAACAGCGGTTGGAAATTCCGGAAACCGTATTATCGGGCGAAGAAGCTTTTACCCGTACCGATTGGGAACGGCTTACAGGGGCATTCCTTGTATTTGCTCCGCGAATTACTGCCTATGATGAAAAACTTATAATTGAAGAAATTGAACTCGACGATAAAATAGTTATCAAAAAATACTGGAGTATCACAATAGAGGGCGCCCTGTCCATCCTCGACGTTTCCGGCTCAGCAGGTGAACGGGTTATACCGCTGTATGTTAGAGAAATTTCAACATGGCGTTCCGATGCTATTGACGATACAATCGATTCGTTGGAAAGCGCCGTATATGGCGCCGTTAAATTTGAACCGGAATTTGCCTTGTCGAGCGGAGTAATTGCAGTAGATCGGAACAGCAATGAGGTTACCATTGAGTTTGGAAAAGATATCGGTCTCAAAAAGGGGGATGAATATCTTCTCCAAAAAAACATCTCCGTCGCCGGAAAACAATCTTTAAAAGAAACGGGACTTTTAATTATTTCGGAAGTGCACGATACTTTTTCGATTGCAAAGGTGATTTATGCCGACCGGCCGATTGTCGAAGGGGATACGGTTAAGGAGCGTTTAAACTCCCATGTTCTGCTGCAAGGCTATGCGGGCATAACCGTCCCCGTTACCGGCGTAATGACGAGAAATTCGAAAGAATATCTGCGTGTTCAACCTACGTTCGGCATACGGTTCGCCTACAATGCCGGCTTTCATCTAGGCATATTATTCGGATATGAATATGCCGTACAGCAACCGGTCGGAGGCTCTGCCGTACTCAATGCAAAACCGATGAAGTTGACGCCTTTCGGAACCGGATATTTAGGAATTGGGGTGTATAATGCCTATGTATCCCGATTTAAAATTACACCGGAATTACAGTTTTGCTTTTCAGGCACATCAGTTTCTGCACAAACCGATTCGGCAAAATCAAAAGTCGGTGCGGTTACGGTATCGCAGCTTGGCGGGCGGCTTCTTGTATCGGCAGATTATTTTATTTCGCGAAATTGGACGGTAGGCGGCAGCGCCGGATTCGGCTATATGCATAGTTTACTCACGCCGCGGCAGGTTGCAAACAAATTATATGCCGATAGCCTGTTCTCGGATCCGAAAGTCAAGAGCATTAATAATTATGCATGGGATATTTTATCTTCGCACGTAAACTTTTACGCTTTTATCGGAATAACGGGGCGGTTCTAAAGATAGCAGGACGGCGCCTGTTTGTACTATCCGATATTCATTCAAGATATGGAGAAAACTATGAAAAGATACACCGCTTTTTCTGCATTCATGCTGACGCTTTTAGTGTCATGCGTTGTTGTACCGAAAGTACCTCAATACACGGGAGCAAACCCTTATTATTCAGGTTCCGGAGAAGGACATACGTTTTTAGAGGCGCTGAATCAGGCAAAATTAAATACGTTACAGCTTGCGGTCATCGACTTGATTGGAGCTACGGAAGAGATGCAGAGCCGGAATAAACTGCATCGTTTTTTTTATGCCGAGGGTAAACCGAATGCGTATCTTGAAACCGACTATATGCGCATTTTACGGCGCGGAAAAAACTACCGCGGTTACTATTGCGAAATTACCGTACCGGTGAAAATGGAAGAAGTGCGGCAGGCGCTCGATATGATCGGTACCTATCCTGCAAAGGGCGGAAATATCCAATCGGCTTCCGAAGTGCTCGATGCAAAAACAAAGAGCGCATTGCAAGGAAACAACGTCGGATTTATTTCAGAGTATGTAGACAGTATGTTGTATATGGTTGTGCCGAATCAAAAGGCAAAAGACGGCAGTACATTTTCAAAATCGGCTGTCAGCATGGCGAATAAATACCTGCTCGACAACGGATACCGTGCAGTCGATTATACCGCGGTAGAAGCGTTAAAAACAGACAGCACATCGCTGTTTGCTCAAGAACCGGAGACTGCGGACATTTCCGTAGTGCAGTGGATAGCGCAAAAACTCGGCGCTGATGTCTATATTGAAGTTGACGGTTTCGTACAGGGCGGACGAGAAACAGGGGGATACTACGGTCAAGCGGAAGTCAACTTAAAAATGTACAATCCAACTACGGGAGAATTGCTCGGCGCTGTCCCCTATAGCAGTCCTAAAACCTTTAACCGCGCAAGCGCTGAAGCTGCAGCGCAGAATGCAATAAAGTCAACGGTGTTTAAGGCAATGGGAGTTGCCGTCGATCAAGCTAAAAAAGCATTAGTGCGGGATTATGCACAAGGCATTCGGTATGAAATTACCATTAACAATACCGCCGACAGCAGGCTGATGAGTAAGTTCCGGAGTGAATTACAAAGCAACGTCGAATCGATACGGGTAATGCACCAGTCTGCCGCTCAAACAAAATATGCCGTACAATATTTCGGCAGAGTTGAAGATATGGAAACTGTCGTCTATTCAGCGGCTGAAAGCATTTCCGGCATGGAAGACATTTCATTGGTTATGATTCGGGGAAAAACCCTCATGTTCCGGTTGGGGCGATAAAAGATCGCCGTTGTTCTCTCTGTGTGTATGGACGGAACAGCGCCCTTTCCCCGCACAGCACATTCAGTATTTGTGCTAAAACTATCGTATAAAACCACTGTCATTCTGTAGTATTTGTCCGATTAGGTAGGTACAATGGAAGCATAAACTTTCATGTAAAAGGAAAGCCTGTCCCATCAAATATACCCGGTGCGGGAATACCCGTGATGTGAGTATGTCATATCACGGGATAGTATTATTTGGATGCCTGCGCGATAATGTTATACACTGCATCATGGATAACCGAGTTGGTGATTAATAAATCATCGATTTCTTGTCGCGGCTTATTCGATAAATTGGTTACCTTACCGCCCGCTTCGCTGACAATCAACTTACCGGCGCAGGAACTTAAGCCCATTGACGGCTTGACGTTGATCATCGCTTCGCTTTTGCCGGTTGCAAGCCAGATAAGCTCATAGACCGTACAAACAATTATCCGTATGCCGCGTACATACGGTTGCAATTTTTGTATAAGGTCGAGGACTTTTCCGCTGTATTCGGTATTATAACTCGATGTTAAACAAATACTGACAATCGATTCGTCAAGCCGCGAACGCTGCGACACCCGCAGTTTCACAGTGCCGCAGTACGCTCCCTCGCCTTTGATTGCGTAATAGACTGCCTTATTCGGCCAATCAAATATAATACCGAAAATTGTTTCCTTATTTTCCCTCAAGGCGAGGGTTGTCCCAAACATCGGAATACCGGCTGCGAAATTCACCGTACCGTCAATCGGATCGATAAGCCATTCATAGCGACTATCCCCGCGAGTCTCGCCGTATTCTTCGCCGATAAACGTATGATCGGGAAAGCGCTGCCGGATGCCTTCTACAATTGCTTGTTCCATAAACCGGTCGGTAAACGTCGCAATATCGTTCAATTCTTTTTTTTCAATTCCTTGAACACTATACTGCGATGCTTCCCGATAGGCGTCCGTTACCAGCGGTGCCAGATAATCATAGAGCTGATGTAATATTTCCGACTGCATACTGCTATCCGTTAAACTGCAAGCATCCCATCGCAATATTTGCTTCGGTTTCTTTATCAAAGAGGATGATGGAGTTACCGGTAAAATCGAATGAGACCTCTTTATCAATGGTATAATCGACACTGCCGAACACAACCGAGGTAAGAATCGTGTTGTTTGAATTGATTTTAACGGTTGTTTCCATGCCTGCCGGTAAGGTTGAAAAGATGGTACCCGCTGCACATCCGTGTTCGCTTATCTGCACATATTCGGGACGAATGCCGAGAATAACGCTTTTTTCTTCAAACGGGAGCGGCGTATCGCTGACAAATTCCGCCTGCAATCCGCAAAATTGAATGGTACCTTTACGGTACTCCGCCTCGATAAAATTCATAGTAGGATTACCGATAAAGTCGCCGACAAACACGCACGCAGGTTTATTGTACATCTCAAGCGGAGCGGCGTATTGCTTTAATAGTCCCTTCTCCATAATGCAGACCTTGGTGGATAATGTCATTGCCTCCAGCTGATCATGCGTAACATACACAAACGTGGAATCGGTGGAGCTGTGCAGTCGTTTCAGTTCAACCCGGATTTCCGTCCTCAGCTTCGCATCAAGGTTTGACAGCGGCTCATCCATAAATAAAATTTTGGGATTGGGAGCAAGCGTGCGCGCAATAGCAACCCGCTGCTGTTGTCCGCCTGAAAGCTCACTCGGATATCTTTTTTCAAATTGCTCGATTTTCAGCAAGGCAAGCAGCTCTGCCACCCGTTCTCTGATGCGCCGGCTATCCCACTTTAAGTTTTGCAAGCCGAATGCAATATTTTGATACACCGTCATGTGTGGCCACAACGCATAGTTTTGAAACAAAAAGCCGACATTCCGTTTTGACGGCGGCACATTAATTCCTTTCTCCGAATCGAAGACGGGCGTACCGTCGATAATAATCTTTCCCGATGTAGGCGTTTCCAGTCCCGCAATCATCCGGAGTGTTGTCGTTTTTCCGCAGCCGGAAGGGCCAAGCAGCGTTACAAATGCACGGTCATCTATTGTCATATTGAGGTTATCAACGCCGACAAACTTTCCCCATTGCTTTGTCACCTGTTCCAATATAATCTCAGACATCTTATTTTCCTCCTACGCCTTTCGTAACGCTTGCGCCTGTCAATTTATTCACCACCCAGTTGATAAGCAGCACGATGATGACAATGAGTAAATTTAACGCATTGCCGTACTGAGAATATCCTTTTTCGTTATAATACATCAGCAGCGTAGTCGTAATGAAATTGCTATCCACAATCAAAAGCACGAACAACGATAGTTCTCGCATACACGAGATAAACGGCAAAAGATATCCCGACAAGAAACTCGGCTTTTGAATCGGAAAGATAATTTTCAGCATCCGTTTCCACCACGGCGTATTGGTTAAAATTGCGGCTTCTTCTATTTCGCCTGACAGTTGCAGCATCGCGCCTGTGGCGGACTTCGTTGCAAAAGGCATATATTTAATCGCACCGACCAACACGAGCAGAAAAAACGATCCGTATAAAAACGACCAGTTAACCGATAACGCAAGGTACGCCATACCGAACGCCATCGAAGGAATAAGATATGGAATAAACGCGAGTGTGCTCACGATTTTTGATAGCTTGGAATGCCGTTTGTTTACAACCGCGTAGCCGACCAACAGTCCGCACGTACCGGCAATCAGTGCGCAGGCAAGTGAGAGCAGTAAGCTATGCCCCAGCGCACTCCATACATGTGCATTGACTAAAATACCGCCTTCCCAGTTATAGTATTGCGCTTGCAGAGCTTGAGAATTGGGGTCTCCGATCCAGAAATGAAACGACATATTGCCGAGTGTATAATTACCGGCGCTTTTCAGTACCGATTCCAGTGCAAAGGTGATCATCGGCAGAATGGAGATAGCGAAGACGATAAGAAGACCTGCTGCTGCAAGCGGACGCCGCGCTGCTTTTAGATTGATGAATGATACTTGCGAACTCTTACCGGTTACCGTTGTGTATGACTTCCGTTTTCCCGTAAACAGGTTGTTGATGCCCAGTACGAATAGCCCTAATACTACCAGCACGATACCGACTGCATAGCCTTGCGCCGGATATGCCTGATTAAAATAGGTCATCGAGGTGGTTAATGTCATAAAGCCGATAGGAGTACCGAGAAAAACAGGTACGGCATACGCGCTTACGGAACTGGCGAACACCAGCAAAAACGTATTCATCATCGCGGGAGCTACAATCGGTAAGGTAATCTTTGTAAGGATTCTCCAGCGCGGCGTTTTTAGAATGGTTGCCGCTTCTTCAAGATTGGCATCCATGTTTTTCAGAATACCGCCGATCAGAATATAGGCAAACGGCGCATAGTGAATACCGAGCGTCATCCCGATGGGAAATCGTCCGTAGACAAACCACTCCGGCACATAGACATGGAACAACGAAGCGATAATGCCGTTGGCACTGCATCCATGCACCGTTACGTTAGCAAACATATTATGCCAAAAAAGCGCAATCGTCCACGACGGCATAATATACGGAAATAAAAGCAGCGCCGATATCGGTTTCTTCAGCGGAATGTTTGTCCGGTTGATAAACCATGCAAATACTCCGCCGATAACAATCGCAACTGCGGAAGCAATCAACGCCATTGAAATTGAGTTAAACAGCGGCACATAAAAATAATTCTTGCTGTAGTTATAGTCCGAAGTGAATAGGAGTGATTTCCATCCACTGAGCGATATGCTTCCCGCCGGCTCTCCATGGAACAAAGCCTCCCGTAAATGTACGGTAAAACTTTCGATAATCATCGAAATGAGCGGGAAGATAGTCGTTACACCGAGTAAAATGAGCGCAACGGTAAGAATGATATTTGAGGGCTGAGAGAAAAACGCTTTTAACTTGTTGCCGGCCCTCTTCACGGTAAGTGTCATAGGTTTCATATATATACAAGATACAAACCGAATCAATTATACCCTTCAAGAAGTTTGACAATCGATGCCCAATCGGATTTTACATCGGCATAATTTTCCAGTACAAATCCGTCCAGTAAAGAATCGATATCCTGCTGTACCGTATTATTTGTAGAATACACGCCGTTTCCTTCTTGATAGTTTGCAATGCCTTCTGCTGTTGACAGATAGTTGATAAAGAGCATCGCTGTGTACGGTCTGTCGGTTGTTTTTGCAATTTGTGTGTAAAATTTATACGCATAACCGTTAAAGCCGTTCATGTTGTTAAAAAATTTTACTTTGTTGTATGTACCCTCTGCACCGATAGAATATTTAGTGACCGGTGAAAAACCTATAACGGGAGTTGCCGCATCGACGACGATTTTAGAAGCGATCTTTCCTTCGCTTTCGTAGTCGGTGGTTTTCTTTAAAAATCCGTCTATGAACAAATATCCGGCATTTTTAAAGTTTCCTGCAGCTACTGCAGTATCGCATGCTCCGGCGCCGTATTTCGCATCATAAGCAGCGGCTAATTTTTGTGCCCATGCATCAGTAGTCAATGCTGCCATAAACAGCTGATTAATCGGCTCGCCCGCTTTCCGGTAATAAACTGCCGATGAGGTGTCGATTAAATCCCACACATTGGTAATCTGTTCGTCAAACTTTTTATCCATTGCAAATTCTTTAAAGTAGTACATAAAGGCGTACATATCGCTCTTTGCCGCGCCGGGCACAACCGGGTTATAATTGATGAGATTTCCGGCTCCCAATTCTACACTTAAAGAAGCTCCGTTTTGGGTAACGACTGCATCAATTTCTGCCGAACCGCCGTCAATCAGCTTTTCAATAGCAGAATAGAAATCTTTTTCATTCTGTTTTACGCCGGAACCGGTTCCTTGCAGTCCGTATTTAGCAAAGAAAGCCTTAACCGTTTTATCGGTTTTCGAGGATGTGGAGTACACGGTAAAATCACCGGTTTCCGCCTTTGCGTGTTCGATCAACTGTTCAATGCTTGTATCTTTCGCATTATTGACAACAGTAAGCACATCGTCAGCTTTTTTTTGCTGCCCGCATCCTGCAATAAGCCCGATCAACAGCAAACCGGCTGCTGCAATTCCAAATCTTTTCATTTTAGAAAGCTCCTTTTGAATTTTTTGAGAAATAGCGGTCTCTTTCAAACCTCAGTACGGTTTTTAGAGAGACTTGATGAAGTTAATTATACCGCCGGTGTAAAAAATTTGTCAACGAAAAATGACAAACAAAACCCGAATTAGCGCCTATGTGCAAATATATTTTCTATTTTCATTTTATTATAAAGCCTGTATATATCAGAATCAATACTGATGATCTGCCGTATTCCTCTTTCCTCTGCTGCTATTACTAATGTTGCATCCGCAAAGTCCATAGGTCTATCAGAATATTTTCTTGTTAGGTCTATTACTCTTTTTATATTACTTTGCTTGATTTCATGAATAATTACCCCTTCTTTCATTATCCACTCTAAAAAACTCAGCTGAACTGCTACATTAAAATCAAGCATATACATCGTTTCCGTTAATACTGCAGTTGTTGATATAAATCTATAATTTGTATTTTTGATAAACTCTAAAATTGATGTATGATATTTATCATCTCGATCAAATAAGGCTATAAGCGGACCGGTATCAATGAGAACCGTATTTAGCATGGAGTTTTTCCTTTAATTCTTGCTTATATGCAGTTGACAAATCAGTACGCCCGCTGCCGTATTGACCAAAATAGTCTTTGCCTAATTCATAGGAAGTTACTTCTGCCTCTTCCTTATGGAAAAAAATATCAAGCGCTTCTTTAATTAACTCGCTTTTATTTTTTCTTCAAAACGGATAGCATATCTAATTTTTGTTCATATCCTATCGGTAATTTTACTGTAGTCATATACACCACTGTATTACAACGGTAATACGGTATAAAGTATTTGTCAAGCGGCAGCGCTGCGAGTGCTATATCTTTCGTATGCCAAAGAGATGACGCAGCAGTTTGTCAATGACGCCGTCTTTTGGGCAAAACGGCCGATAAAGCCGCCGACTTTACCGGCTTTGAAGCGGAGCTTGAAAAATTCGTAACCGATTAGAGTCCTAAAAAAATAGCCCGCACTATGGCAATATATCAACGCATTATCGAAATGAAGAAAATACGATGAGCAAAGACGGCCGGATTCGAACCGGCTGCCCTCGCCATGGCTTCCCTCGCTCCTATACAGGGGGTCTTTCTTTGCTCATCTTGCAAAAAGCATACCGCAACCGTCCCTAAAAGTCAAAGCGTTTTTATTCCCCCGGGTTGCACACCTTGCAAGCCGTATACCCTTTCGCCTTTGCATCTTTAACCGTCAGCTCCGTAAGGTGCTTGGACTTCTTTAATGTCCGGCAATCTTTAAGATGGTATTTTTTCCCCGTATCGGCTATATACACTTTCTTACCGCTATCGGTTGCACAGATGCCGGCAGCGGTCGCCAACAGTAATGCAAAAATAATCGCTTTTCGTTTAGTCATGAGGTTATCCTTCTTAATCTATCTTTTATATATTGCATTTTTTAAAGTTTTACGGATCGGATTTTCTCTACCGGATTTATTTTTATTGCTATCAAAATAGCCTAAAGCGGGCAGCCCCGTAATATCGTCCGATGTCGCATCCGCATTATTCATCACGCCTACAAAGGTAGGCAAAGGATGATTTTATGATAGAACAAAAAAAGAAAATTCACAAGTGCAACGATAGTAGAAGCACCGATACAACATAACAGCAAAGAAGAAAATGAGCAGATAAAACAAGGGGAAATACCGCAAGGGTGGCAGGGAGAAAAGCATAAAGCTAAACTGTGTCAAAAAGATCGAGATGCGAGGTGGACAAAGAAACATAGCCGCAGTTATTTCGGATATAAAGATCATGTAAAAACAGATGTAAAAAGTAAGTTTATATTAAAGGCGACGGTAACGGCAGCACATGTTCTAGGGAAGGGAAGAAATCTTTTATCGGAAAAAAGTGTCTTTCCTTCCCTAATTAACTTTAAACTTACCCACCTCCTCCGCCAAGCTCTCAATACTCCGTTTATTCTTCTGCGTAATCTCGCTCACTTCCTGTACGGCGTTGTTAATCTGTACGGCGCCGGATGCCATCTCGTTCATGCTTTCCGTAATGACGCGGGTGAGGTCGTCGAGTTTGCGCATTTCCTCTGCAACGCCTTCGCCGCCTTTCAGCATTTCCTCAGAACCCGCCTGCACTTCTATTGTTACCGAGTTGATGCTCTTAATAGCAGTCAGCACTTTTCTGCTGCCGTTTTCTTGTTCGCGCATCGCTTCGGTAAGGCGGGTACTCATTTCCTTAACCTGTTCGGCAAGGTTAAAAATTGCATTGAACTTTTCTTCGACGGTTTTTGACGAGGCGGAGAGTGTTTCTATTTCAGCTGATAAGTTTTTTAATGTTGCCGTGATGGTTTTTCCCTGCATTGCGGAATCTTCGGCGAGTTTCCGGATTTCGTCAGCGACGACGGCAAAGCCCTTTCCCGCCTCTCCTGCGTGAGCGGCTTCGATTGCAGCGTTCATCGCAAGCAAGTTTGTTTGCGAGGCGATATGCTGGATAACGCTGCTTGCTTCCATTAACGAACCGGACTCCTCGGCTATTTTCTGCGTTACGGTGTTGGAGGTGACGAGGGTTGCTTTACCGTCTCCGGTTGCGGTTGTAAGGCTTCGGATAACATCATCGGTTTTCCCGAGCGTTTGTCCGATGGAAGCGATATTCGCAACCATCTCTTCTACGGAAGAAGACGACTGCGCAACACTAG
>NZ_CALHGC010000299.1 GCF_938029485.1 uncultured Treponema sp.
CGGATATGTCTGTACACCTACAGAAAACAACACGTCAAGACGGGAGGTTCCTTATGACTACGGGAAAGAAAATTTTTTCGCTTAGATATAAGCTTGTTTTGCTTTTCGGTGCATTGAGTTTACTTGCCGGTATTGCGATGGGTATTTTGGCAATCATAATTGCTCGTAAAGCGGTAATCGAAAAAATTGAGGATCACCTTACCGACAAAGCAACGGATATTGCAGAAGTTGTTGACGGAAGGGCAACCTCGTTTATACAATTTGTCAAAGGTCTTACCCGTATGCCGTTTTTACGAGACGGTAGTCTCTCACTGCAGGAAAAAGCACAGATGTTGGAGCCAGAAGCGGAACGTAATGCACTAATAGACTACTTCGGGATATGTGATCTTGAAGGTAATCGATATGGCGCACGCAGAGCACTTACGTCTGTAAATGATAGAATATGGTTTCAAGCCGCTGTTAAAGGAAAAAACTATATTACGGAACCGTTTCTTTCGAAAATAACGGATAGTATGCAAATACTTTTTGCCGTTCCGATTTATGACAACACGAACGCCATTATCGGTGTCCTTAGTTTGGCAGCACCTGCAAAATTACTTTCTCAAGAAATAAGCGATATTATCGTCGGAAAAACCGGTGAATGTTATATACTCGGATTAACCGGTACTGCGATAGCACATAAAAATTTCGAGATAGTAGCTAATCAACAAAATGCGATAGAGATGGCAAAGAAAGACTCATCGCTTGCTGCTTTAGCGGCTTTTACTAAGCATGCGCTTGATACTGACGAAAGCGAAGTTGATTACTATGAGTATAACGGTATCAACTATATAGCCTCTTACGCTACCGTGCCGGTAACCGGCTGGACTGTTATCATAAAAGCTCCGGTCAAGGAATTTATGGGTACCGTTTATACATTGCGGAACGCCATCCGTCTTTTGGGAATTATTGTCTTTGTGGTAAGTATCGTCATTGTATATATTATCGCCTATAAGATGATACATCCTATCCAGGCGGTTGTTGCTGTGTTGCGGGATATCGCTCACGGCGAAGGAGATTTAACTGTCCGTTTACCGGTTTTCGGAAATGATGAAATAACAAATTTGTCTGCATATTTTAACGAAACAATAGAAAAGCTTGCTTTGTCGATACGTGCCGTCGGTGCAAATAGCGAATCGATGGAAGAAATCGGAAATGAGCTTGCTTCCAATATGGTGGAAACCGCAAGCGCCATCAACGAAATAAGTGCCAATATCGAAGGTGTAAAACAACAGGCAATGACACAGGCTGCAAGCGTAACCGAAACGGCATCCACTATCGAAGAGATCGTTCGAACGATTAAACAGCTTAATGGCAGTATCGAAATGCAGGCGGAAAGTGTTTCGCAATCCTCAGCTTCTATAGAACAGATGGTTGCAAATATCGCTTCCATTACCAAGACGCTCGAAAACACTGACAGCGTTATTAAGAAATTAGCCTCGGCAACCGGAGATGGAAAAGAAACAGTCGTAACCGCCAATACCGTAACGCAAAAAATTGCAG
Source organism: uncultured Treponema sp. (assembly GCF_938029485.1). Taxonomy (GTDB): domain Bacteria; phylum Spirochaetota; class Spirochaetia; order Treponematales; family Treponemataceae; genus Treponema. The sequence continues at coordinate 1,543 of NZ_CALHGC010000299.1, forward strand.
AAGAATCAGGCGGATTACTGGAGGCTTCAAGTGTTATTCAGCATATTGCTTCGCAGACAAACTTGCTTGCAATGAATGCCGCTATAGAAGCCGCCCATGCGGGAGAAGCCGGTAAAGGCTTTGCGGTTGTCGCTGACGAAATCCGCAAGCTGGCGGAAGATTCCGCAACGCAAGGTAAAGCGATAACGGCAACATTAAAGGTGTTAAGCGGAGAAATCGAAACACTTTCGGATTCTTCCAAAACTGCCGAGGAGAAATTCAATGCCATCTTTAACTTATCGGAACAGGTAAAATCGATGAGCGATCGTCTGACCGAAGCCATGCGCGAACAAGAAAACGGCAGTAGAGAAGTGCTTACCGCAATTAAAGACATCAATATGGTAACAATTGAAGTAAGTGACGGTTCGGCTGAAATGCTTAAAGGCGGCGAAGGTGTTGCGGAAGAAATGCAGAAGCTGAATGATCTTACCCGTATCATTACCGACGGTATGAATGAGATGGCTGAGGGAGCAGTTCAAATCAACAATGCTGTGCAAGAAGTCAATGAAATTACACAAAAGAATAAACAAAATATTGGAGCTTTGGTAGCCGAAGTTAATAAATTTAAGGTTTAACGCATCCGGGAACCTCTAAAAACGGAAGTTTTTAGAGGTTCGCTTTTATTTTGCATATTTATTTTTCCCTCCGTTATTATACTCATACCTGTTATGCGAAGCTTTATAAGGGGCTTGCAATAAATGTATCTATCTTATAGAATGAATGTATCAGTTTTAAATAAATAGTTCTGTTTTTTCAGAAAAGTTTATTGCATTTATTAAAGACGAAGTAAAATGGGATCGGACAGTAAGCATTTTATTAAAGTAACGGAAAACGCACTCACTCCCCTCAGTTCTGAACAAAAGGTAGTATTAAATCGGCGCGGTAACCAGCTCTTTAACGAAGGCTTTATAAACGAAGCTCAACGTATCTTTATTACTACCGGCTATTCCGATGGTCTTACAAGAGTCGGCGATTATTATGCTGAAAAGAATAATACGTTGGAAGCACTTCGTATGTATTGCCTTGCAAAAAATAAACGCAAATCGGAACCGATCATTGATTCGCTTGTTCGACTTATTAGAGTGTTAATAGATACTGAACTAAAAGGAGTAGAAAATGTTTGAAAGTATTGAAAATGGTTATTCCGAGCAGACCGATTCGTTATTTCCTGCTCAAGAGCTTCCTCACGCAGAAGGAACCGATGAACTTACAAAGCTTTCACGCGAGGGCTACCTTCTCTTAAAAGCAAATGAAATTGATCGGGCCGAAGCCGAATTTAAAAAAATGTTAGAGCTTGATGAAAATAATAATTATGCGCTTGTCGGACTTGGGGATGCCGCACGAAAGCGGAATAAATGTAAAGAAGCCGCAGACTATTACAGTGAATGTTTACGGCACCATCCGGGGAATAATTATGCGTTGTTCGGGTTAGCCGATTGCTATAAGAATATGAATTTATATGCAAAAGCCATAGAGATTTGGGAACAGTATCTGGAACATGATAATGCAAATATTACCGTCTTTACCCGTGTTGCCGACGCATATCGAAAGATACATGATTTTCAAAATTCAAAGAAGCTCTATTTAAAAGTGCTTGAAATAGAGGAGAATAATCCTTATGCGCTTATCGGTTTGGGACATCTCCACTATGATTTTAAAAAATACCGCGAAGCACTTATCTATTGGCAAAAGATTTTCGATCAGAATCCTGAAAATGTCGATATCCGTATCTTAACATCGATTGGTAACTGTTACCGAAAGATGAAGCAATTTGACCATGGCGTCTATTATTTTGAAAAAGCGCTTGAAAAAGATCCCGATAATTTTTACGGTTTATTCGGTCTTGCTGACTGCTACCGCGGCATGAAACAACAGCAGCATTCAATAAAATATTGGGAAGCTATTCTGAGTAAAGATCCGAATAATAAAGTTATTCTTACCCGTATGGGCGATGCGTATCGGCATATCGGTGAGTATGAAAAAGCCGAACAAATTTATCAGCGTGCGCTTGATATCGATTATGATTCCTATGCGATACTCGGGCTTGCGATTTTGTGCAAGATACAGGGAAAATATGACGAGGCGATAACCAGCTTAACGCATTTATTGCAGGCAGACAGGAAAAATTACCGTATCTACCTTGAGCTTGCAGATTGCTATATCCATACAAACGAAAAAACAAAAGCGATTGAAGTGCTGCAAGCGTTCCAACAGTACGGCATTAAAAACCAAGCGGTAAGCGATACTCTTTTTTCATTACAAAATTAAGGTAGTGGTGATTGGGACAGAGCAATAACTGCATTGCGAAAAAAACGGCCCTTTCCGGAATGCTGCCGGAAGAAATTGGTGCGGTATGCAATTTACCGCAACGCTTTCAATCTCTGCAAGTTTTTCAGTGGATTGCGCGCGGGTGTACATCTTTTGAAGAAATGACAAACCTTCCGCTTAAAGAGCGGGAGCGGCTTGCCGGTGAATATACGCCGCGCAATACCGTATGCGAAACCGTATTGAAAGATCCCGACGGTACGGTAAAGCTCGGAATCGGCTTGCATGACGGCAGCAGCATAGAAACCGTGCTGTTGTTTGACAAAGCCGTACGGAAAACCGCCTGTGTTTCCTGTCAAGTCGGTTGCCCGATGGGCTGTGCCTTTTGCCAAACAGGGCAGCTCGGTTGTTTGCGTAATCTTAGCCCCAACGAAATTGTAGAACAATTTTTGCATCTGGAAAAAATCTGCGGTAAGCTTGATAATATTGTGTTTATGGGAATGGGCGAACCGCTTTTGAACCTCGACAGTATCGCAAAAACCATCGCCGTTCTTACTCACCCTAAAGGTAGAAACCTTTCGCATCGGCGGATAACGCTTTCCACATCCGGTATTTGTAAAGGCATTTATGAGCTTGCTGATAGCAGGCTTGATATCCGCCTCGCTGTTTCGCTGACGACCGCGGACGAAGACTTGCGGACAACCTTGATGCCGGTTACAAAAGCAAATCCGCTCAGCGAATTAAAAAAGGCAATCCGCTATTTTAACGATAAAACCGATAAGCGGGTAACCCTAGAACTCGCACTGCTTAAAAATGTAAACACTTCCTATAAGGCAGCACAGCAAGTATGTGCTTTTGCCGAAAGCCTCAATGTACATATCAATCTAATACCATGGAATCCTGTACAGCAATTACCGTATAGCACTCCTTCCGATTCGGAAATACGTTCCTTTTATAATTATCTAACGGCAGAAAAATTAAATGTAACAGTCCGGCAAAAACGCGGAAGAACAATCGGAGGCGCTTGCGGGCAATTAGGGAAAAAAGCACCGCCTAATCATGCAAGATTCGATAGTATGAAATAATACAATGAATATGAAACTCTATGCTTTATAAAAGTAAGACTTATTCTTGATATTATATGAGAGTTATTATATGATAACGAAAATTGATGTATCAGCAATGATAAATCCATCATCAATAGGAGTATTACATGAGTAAAACAGGAATTTTTTATGCAAGTAAAGGCGGCGTAACCGAAACTTTTGCAAAGCAAATTGCAGAAAAACTGGGCGCCGATGTGCACAATATGAAAGACACAGCCGTAGATGCGATAGCGGGTTACCAGAACGTAGTGTTGATGTCCTCAAGTTATTTCTTCGGCGCCTTAATGGAAGACTGGGGCGGTAAAGTAAAACTGCTGCACACAGTTGATTTTTCCGGAAAAAATGTTGCGATTGTCGGTGTCGGAAGTCAGGAACGCCATCCCGACAGCTTCTGCTCCGGAGCAGCGGACTTCTATGATAAACTCCGCTTTAGCGGCGCCCGCTTTGTCGGCGATGTATGCCCCTGCGGATATGAATTTAAGTTCTCCCGCATGGAAAGAGGCGGCAGAATGCTCGGCCTGTGCTTGGACAAGGGCGATGCTAAAGTGAACGAAAAAATCGACGAATGGGTAAAAGCCGTTCAGCCGGTATTTGCAAAGTAATTTTTGTCTATAACCAAAGAGATCAAGGCTTCCGGAGCAATATAAAACATATTTTCTGGAAGCCTTTTTTATTTTATTATAGCGATAAATTCCGGCGTTTTATCTCTTTCGGCTCGATCTTTACGATAGTCGGCTTAAACTCCTTTTTAAACCGGCCAAGCGTAATTCCCTCACATATTGTAATCGCAATTTTTTCAAGTCCTGTAAAAATTGCTAAAAAATCATGCCTTTGCAAAAATGTCCGGTTGACGGTTTTGTTACCTGTAGTATATAATATAAATATTCTTGATGCTGATACCCTGAAGCTGTTAAGGAGAGAGCTTGACATGAATAGACGAAATGGGTATATTACCCCCCCCCCCATCTTTTGAAAATATACGCTATATCTACTTCGTTGCTACGCACAAATTAATCCTCAACTTTTCAAAAGCGCTGGAAAAGCAAAAGCGGCATGAATGCCGCCGATTCCGCGCAGAATCGAGTTTTTCGTTTATGAAAAACTCGAAGTAAGGAGATTTGCTATGAAAAAGGCAACTTCAATTCGCTTTAGACTTTTACGGGCAATTACGATTACCATTATTTCACTTATCGGTTTTATCTGCGCAGCCGTCGGTTATGAGCTTTATAGAAAAAATACCGCACAATTTAATGATTTTACTTCCCAGCAATGCAGCAATATAAAAAAATCCATCGATATTTTTATACAAAACGGTAAAAATGTTGTTACCATGCTTGCTGCACATCCCACTGTGCAATGGGCTGACGAAACTATTTACAATTATACAATAGAAGCGCAAAAATCGGGAATAATATATACGCATACCGGAAAAACGGAACAGGATATTGTAACGTTATTTAGAGCGACGGAGCGTAGTTTTCCCGAATTTAGAGAAATTTACATGGGAACTAAATGGGGCGGCGCCGTAAGTTCGTGGCCTGAAGAAGAAAACAAAGGGTATGACCCGCGCGAAAGATCGTGGTATAAAAAAGCCGTAGAATCGAATGGAAATATCATTATTACCCCGGTATATATATCCACAAATGGGCAACCGGTAATATCGCTTGCAAAAACAATTATGGATACGAATAATTCTATTTTAGGTTGTATAGGACTGGATATCAATTTAACGGATTTAACATCATTTATCGGTAGCGTCAAAGTGGGAAATACGGGATATTGTATGCTCGTACAGGATGACGGAATGATTTTAGCTAATGCAAAGCATAGCGAATACAATTTTAAAACCTTAAATGAAACAAACCTTGCTGCGTTTACGGAAATAGGAAAAACATCGAACGGTTCAATGCTTGTTACGCTTGATGGGAAGATGGTAAAGACCTATATTTTCCCTCTTCCCGACTTGGGATGGAAGCTCGTGATTTTTGTAGAACAAAATGAGATACTCTCGCTCTTTTATGCACTGGTTAGAATTATGGTGCTCATCGGGCTTGCGATGTTTGTTCTCTATTTTACCTTGGCATTTATTGCAGCGCGCGCTCTCAAACGATATTTTACACGACTTGAAACTTTGCTCGGAAAAATTGCGGCAGGCGATCTTACCGACCGCATCAAGGTAAAACGGAACGACGAAATCGGACAGCTTATGACTCATTTAAATATGGCAACGGAACATAGTCATGCTATGTTGACCGCTTTAAGAGAAGAAGCCGATAAGATGACGGCGATCGGTTCCGATTTATCAAGCAATATGGAAGAAACGGCCGCCGCGGTAAAACAAATCAGCAGCAATGCCACAACGGTAAAAGAAAAAGCTCTTATGCAAGCCGCCGGCGTAACGGAAACAGCTGCAACCGGTGAGCAAATTCAAGGGAAATTAAACCTGCTTGTCGAAGGAATTACAAAGCAATCGGAAAGCATTACGCAGTCTTCGGCGTTAATAACAAGCACCGCAGAAAACATGCTCCGTATTAATAAAATACTTTCACAAAATGATGAATTGATTAAAACCGTATACGGCCAAATGAAAGCGGGAACAGACGGAGCACGGGCAGCAAATGAGTTTGTCAAAAAAATTGCGGAACGATCGGAAGCATTGCTTGAAGCGAGTCAGGTTATTCAAAATATCGCCAGCCAAACAAATCTTTTAGCGATGAATGCAGCAATTGAAGCAGCTCATGCTGGTGAGTCAGGGAAGGGCTTTGCCGTTGTTGCCGATGAAATTAGAAAACTTGCCGAAGAGTCCAATATGCAGGGAAAACAGATCGGCGCGGTTATAAAAGAATCAACCGAAATTATTGCACAAGTTTCAGAGGCGGGTATACAAGCGGAAAAAACTTTTACCGATGTCTATGGACTTATCAGTAACATTTCGGAGAAAGAAGATTCGATTGTAAATCTTATGCGGGAACAGGAAGAAAACGGCGCGCAAGTTTTATCGGCTATCGAGACTATCAATAAGGTGACGAAAGATGTAAGCTCCGCTTCCGTAGAAATGCTGGAAGGCGGCAAACAAATTACTGCGGAGATGCAAAAACTTGCGGAAATTACACGAGAGACTACCGACAGCATGACGGAAATAGCATCCGGTGCAGAGCAAATAACCGATGCTGTAGAAGAAGTTGTTTCTCTTGCAGAGCAAAATAAAACCAGTATTGAGCATTTGGCAGAGGAAGTTGGAAAATTCAAAATCTAGTCTTTTAAAAATATGCGATGCATCTGCGTTGTCGCTTAACAAAAAACAGTCCTCGACGTACAGCAAGTACGCCTGCGGGTGTTTTTTGTACGCTCCTAGCATCTACATCACCTATTTTCAAAAGCGCTGGCTCTGCAGCTCCGCCACGGATGGCGGGGATTCCTTTCGTTGCTGCGCACAAATTATTCCTCAACGGTAAAGGTTGTTCTGCAAATAGTATGAAAGGGGCATTCCATACAATCCTGCCATTGTACGGTTGCCGGTTTTCTAAAGTCTTCCATACCGACTTGTTGCGCGTATTCTTGAGCGATTTGTAAAAAAGCCTGTATCGACGGTTCAAATTCTTCCCTCGTTTTAGAAGAACGGGAACCATCCTGAGGTATCACCTCTTTATCGTTGACGATGTACTTTCTCTCTTCTTTCGTAATACCGAGAAAAAAAGCGTGCTCCGTCTCCTGCTTAAAAAGTTCGTTTTCTACAAGGAACAGATACATCGGCATTTGAAAGTCCCGCATGACTTTCGGCTGATAATCCGAAGCCGCCGGAATGTTGCCGCTTTTGTAATCAAGGATGACGGCGCGGTTTTCCGCTTCCTGATAGGCGATGCGGTCTACGAGTCCGTGATAGAGGATGTCTCCGCTTCGATGCTGCAGCTCGCCTTCCATTAAATACGGCGCATAGCCGTCCAGTTTTTCCGCATCGAATGCAAGCACAAAGTCAACGCTTTTTAAACTGCGCTTTTTAATCGATTCGATAAAAGGCGCGGCGAGCGGCCCTCGAAAATCGGTTTGGCTGTGAACGGTCTCATTAAATATCGATTCAGCCCACTCCCTATAATCGGCGATATGCGCTGAGATAAAAACCCTATCGTTTTCCCGTATACACTGATAGAGCCGCTCCAAAATACGATGACAAATGATACCGATATAGCGCGGATTGAAAAGTTCCGCATCAGTGTCTTCTTCGTCGATGGAAAGTGCCGACGACAAAAACCATTGAGCCGGACAGCCGGAAAAAAGATGTAAGCCGCTTTGACTGATGCGGAATGCCCCGTCCGTATAATGTCCGTCTTTGAGCTTTTCCGAAAGTACCGGCAGGCTGCCGTTAAAAGGTTCGGTTAAAAAGGAAAAGCCGCGCTCTTGTTTAATACCGGCGAATTGTTCAAATCCTGCTTTTTGTACGGAATACAGCGTTTCCGGCGCAGGTTCTTCCCGTTTAAAGAAGCGATATTCCTGCAAAAGAGAGTCGCTGTTATTCAGGTCGGGACGGGGCGCAAAGGCGGTAAAAATGCCATTGCTGACGGTAAAGCCCGAAAAGGTTTGTTCGGAAACGGAAAAGCGCACCGTACCGTATGTTGCATACACCGCAAAAAAGGCCTGCGTTGCATCTTTTTCGATAACGCCGAGTTCTTCCCGTTTGTCTTTCCGTAAAAAGGGAAGTTTTTGATAGATCACCCTGCTTGCTTTTTGATTGCAGTTGAGGACAAAGTGATGCGCAAAGGGTGTAGCTGCCGCGACCCTAAATGGAAAGATACTGACCGCTCTTCCGGTATTTTGCGGTACATAGATTTCGCGGGAAAGTTGAGCGGTAAAAAAGCGATAGGGTTGTGCAGGCAGACAGTCGACAAAATCCTCTTCAAGCTGTACCAATTCCTGCATCAGTGTGATACAGCGGCCGATGACGGCATTGTCTTCGGCTGAAAAGCCGTCGGGATTCAGATACTGCGCTCGAAAGAGGATGTATTGCCGCCTCATTTCGGTAAAAGTTTGAGCCTGCACGAACCGCTCCGCAGCTTTCATAAAGGGGAGGAGCCATTCCTTTGCCTGCTCTTTTTCTGCCTGCTCCTCCTCAGCACTGCTATGAGGATTATACGGAATAGGGAGTTTAAACGCCTCCTTCCAGACGTTTTTATAGTGTCCTTCATCCTTCCATGAAACGAGACAGTTGTTTTTTATGCCGAAATTGATGAGCGCTTGTATCTGCGCGGGATGTTTCCACGGAATATGCGGGTTGAGGAGCAGCGGTTTAAGACTTTCAAATGAGTAATGTTCCTGTACGCACTGTTCAAGCAGCGGAAAGAGCTGCCCCGCCTGCTGTTCGCCGAGTTTAAACCCAAGCCGGAATTCTGCAGGGATATTCCGCAATGCAAATTCCCGCTTGAGATACGGTACGGTATCTTCAATACCGGCAATGCTGAGCGCAATGTCATCGGCAGGAACTCCGTTTGTCAAGAGCTGCTCAACTGCGAGCGCGGTTGACCGGATTTCTTCCCGCATGGTGCCGAATTGGATAAGCGGCGTTGTTTCCGCTGTAAAGGCCGGGGCGGGCAAGACGGACAGCTCCGGACGGTTTTCCAATAAGCCACGGTACTCGTCAAAATCTTCCATTAATTCGGGATACAGCAAAATATACTTTTGTGCATGAGGGATAAATTCCGCCCCTGCCCAAGAAGGTTCAAAAAACCGGTGTGTTTCCAAGAACTCCGTATAGGCTTTTTTTAAAATATACAAATCGGCAGACTCGGCGTCGTGTCCGATCTTATGCTGCGCCGCGCGCTTTTCCCAGTGATCCAGCTGCGGCAGAATACCGGCAATCCACTGCGCAAATATGGCGCCGTCGGCTGCGTAGTCCGCCGGGATGATGGTCTGTAGAAAGGGTTTTTCCGCCGCAGCATTATCGGCTGCAATGTGATGCGCAAAAAGCAAGCGGATAATCTGAGATACCGGATTTTTATTTTCCGCTTGAGCGATACAGCACTCTGCTTTAAAGGCATCCCATGCGATAAACAGTTCGGCAGGCACCGCCGCAAGACCGGTTAATGCAAGCGCACGGCGCATCCAGAGCCGAGCCGCAATCCGTGACGGAAAGACAAAACACGTGCGGGCATCCGTACCGTAGCGGCGGATACAGTCTTCTATAGCGGAACAGCAGGATATGATGCGCATTACACTAACAGATTAGGGCTGTCATACCACAGGCGTTCAAGGTCGTAAAATTTTCGGGCGGTGGGGCTCATTAAATGCACAACGATGGAGCCGAAATCGAGCAGTTTCCATTCGTCGCCGTCGGGGCTTTTCCTAATAGTCCGGTATTCTTCAATCTGCATCTCTTTCGCCGCTTCCATAATCTTGCCTTCAAGACCACCGGCCTGTTTACCGCTCGCTATAGTCGCAATCACAAAAAAATCCGTCCAAATATGTGCCTCTCGTAAATCGAGCACTACCACCGATTCCGCTTTAAGATCACGCAAAATCGTTCCAAATGTTAAAGCCGCCTGTTCAAAATTAACTTCCATAATATTTTCTTATCCTCTTCTCTATTTTTTTTGCCGTACCGAATAGCCGTTAAAATCTTTGCCGAGTATCAGCGTAAAGTCAACATTCGTTTCGCTGCCGGAATGATCGTCGCCGATTTGGGCGGATTCGATATTTTCACAACGGACAACCTGACCGACAATCTTTGCCACCGCCTCGTTCCCGATCCTATCGATTAGAACAGTATGCTCAACTCCCGTTTGCGCCGCATTCCCGATACGGATAACGTCATATCCGAAACTCTGATATAACTCGGAGGCAGTCCGCGCAAGCCCGTTTACATCGGTGCCATTTAAAACTTCCAGCGCATACACCCGTTCCAACGTTGTACCTTCTTTTGAAGCAAGCGCCGCAAGCGTCTGTCCGATAATTTCCTTTATCTGCTGACCGTCACGGAACGGAAAGAGCAATTCTTTTGAATCGACGATACGCACGGCACCGGTTAAACGCTGAGGAACCAATCGCTCCGAATCGATTTTGCAGAGATATTCCAACAGCTGCTTTAAATTTCCGCCGGTAACATTGCCGTGCAGCAACGGGCTGAACACTTTAAACTGTTCTTTTTCGAGCATTTCGGGATGTTCATATAAACTGCGCAGAAAGGCCAATACCGCTTTTTGCTTACGAGTTACTGCTTCGTCCTCGGCATCCGCCTCATCTTCATACAAGAGATAGTCGCGCACCTTATCGCCGTCTAACAGCACCGAACCGGAGGGAAGCAAAATCTTTCCGTATTCTTCGGAATCGATATCGACGGAAGAAGGGATAAAAACCGAAATACCGCCGAGCAAATCCGTCAAATGCATAAAGTCGGTCAGCGAACAGACAATATAAAACGGAATGTCAACACCGATCAG
>NZ_CALHGC010000300.1 GCF_938029485.1 uncultured Treponema sp.
CCGCAAAATGAGAGGCTGTACCACCAGAGTTTCGCCGCTTTGCGGCTCAAATGGTGCTCCAACCTCTCATTTTGCGCAGTTAATATATACGTCTGATGCGCTTTGCCGTTTTCCCAAAAAATATGCGAAATTTTATCCAAAATTTCGCACGAATCAACAACCCCGACGCGAGCGTCGGGGTATTAACCCCTCCGCACGAATAAAGAAGGCGCTCGCTTTAAATATTTCCGATACGGTTGCCCTGATTTTCATCCTCAACACGCCAGTAGCCGTTTTTGTCGGCGCCGACACGGGTGATGAGTCCTGCTTTTTTTAGCTCTGCAAGTTTGCGACTGATTGTTATCCGCGATTTGCCTGTTTTTTTTGCAAGTTCTTCGTAGGAAATAGCAGGATTTTCTTTAATACAGGTTAAAATCATATTTACAGTATCATTTACAGTATCGTTTACAGTATCATCCTGTTTATTTTCTTGTATCGTTTGCATAATGATTTCAAGCATAAAGTCTATAAAAATCCCGGAGTCGTTTGCTGCCGTACTGTGTTCCAATGCTCTGTAATAGGCTGCCTGATTCTTTAAAATCATATTTTCTATCGGCAGATGTATAAACAATGGATTCCATTCTGCTAAAATACGTGAATGCCAGAGCCGCCCCATTCTGCCGTTACCGTCTTCAAAGGGATGAATAAATTCAAACTCGTAATGAAATACACTGCTTTTAATAAGCGGATGAGCGTCCGTATCTTTGAGCCATTGAAATAAATCATCCATCAAAAAGGGTACCCGATCGGCAGGAGGAGCAATATGACTGATGCCGTCTTTTCCCGCAATACAGACACCGCCGTACCTAAAATGCCCCGGATGATCCACAAGACCAAACGTCATCAGTTTATGTGCTGCAAGTAAGTCCTCTTTTTTATAAGGGTTAAAGGACATGCATTGTCCATAGGCTTGAATTGCATTTTTGACCTCTTGCACCTCTTTTACCGGTGCGATGATATGTTTTCCTTCAATGAGAGCCGTAACCTGTTCTTCCGTTAGTGTGTTCCCTTCGATCGCAAGCGAACTCTGTATCGTTTTCATCCTATTGATTTTCCGCAAACGTACGCTATCGGAATGTTCAAATCTGATCTTCAACCGCTCCATTGCGGCAGCTATTTGAGAAATAAGATTGATTGCTTTTGAGGTAATTTTAAACGGCGGTTCGTATGGCATTGGTATTTTTACTCTATCTCATAACCGGCTAATACAATTTGTTCTTTGCACCATGTTATAACAGCTTCCATATCGGTTAGCGCTTTCCTTGTAAGAGCTTCGTCAATGTCGGGAGATTGTGGATACCGAAAAGTTGCTGCATATTTTGTTAGACGGATAGCGGAAATTGTTATCGTATCGGGAAACACTATCTCTGTTTGTATCATTTTAATCAACATTCCCAAATCGTGGATTTTAACAATTTCAATTTCCTTTAATACAAATAAAGCTTTAATTGCTTTTTCAACAGCTTGCTGACAATGGAAACAAATAATTTCCAGAGGTTGTGGATGCATGGTATTAAATAAATGCTGTGCAGTGCTTCTATCCATTTCAACAAAACGCAGCCATTCTTTTATTGTACTTTCAAGTTCCTTTTTCATATAACACTACTCCTTCTTTTGCAACAGTTTTTTCCAGCGTAGGATAGAGCTTTCGTTTCTCAAAATGCTCTTTATAATTTACGATAACATCGCACGGCTTTGCCTGAATATCAAAAATTGCAAAATAAGCTTTATCACATAAAAGTAAAGGAGTTTCGCTTACTTCCCGCTCATCTACTACGACGTAAAAATCATAGTCGCTCGTTTCGGTTTCTTGATTGCGTGCATAGGAGCCGAACAAATAAATCCGTTCCGGGTCAAGCGCCTCTTTAATTTTTTCGGCTATTTGCCGTATCTCTTCAGTTATCATTTGTATTCATTATACCGGATTTTTGACAATTTCTCTACCTTGTTTTTAGCGATGCCCAATCGCAACTCTTTCAAAAAAAGGATATACTGACTGTTGAAAAAGGAGCACAGTCATAGGAGGAGGCTGAATGATGACGGCACAGTGGGCGGCGGTTTGCATAAAATTGTTACAAGGTGCTATTTACGAAAACGAGGAACCTGATACATGGAAGCTCTTGCAGCAATACCAACGTGAGATTGCCGCATACTTTGACCAAATCGGTATCAGCCTCTTTATTGAACCGGCTGACGGCTACGCGTTTTTAGAGCAAAAAGAGAGCGAAGAAGGAGATTCCAAATCTGTCAGACTTATCCGGCATTATCCGCTGTCATTTGAGTTATCACTACTGTGCGTGCTATTGAGAGAGGCCTTGGAACAATTCGATGTTTCGCAAAATACATCTTCAATCTTAGTGCTGAAAGCAAGCGAAATCCGCGGAATGCTTTCGATTTATTTTAAAGAAAAAACAGATCAAACAAAGCTCTATAAAGAATTAAATCGATACTTAAATCAAGCTGCCGATATAGGTTTCCTTAAAAACTTGAGCGCAAAAGATCTAAGTAAAAGCGGCGATGCAGACATTGACCCTGCGTATGAAGTTCGCAGAATAATACGGGCAAAAGTCAGCACCGATTTTTTAGCGGAATTTAAAGATCGGCTGCAAAAGCTTTAGCGATCGGCTAAACACGGAAGGGCATTTGCAAAAAGTAAGGAGAATTGTATGATCAAAAGAATGAAACGCATATTTTTCTGTACAGCTTTTTTGCTGTGCGCTGCATTGGCTTTTGCTGCTGATGAAGATGTTCCTTCTGTAAAAGTGTACGATGCAAAAAACGAACTGGTGTGTGCGCTAACGGAAAAGACAGACTGTGAAGCTTTTAATTATTTATTGACGGAGAGCGCAGCCGTTGCTGCCGACAGCGCCGCTTTTACACAGGCGCCGAAAAACGCCGAGATAGCGTACCGATATGAAATAGTCAATCGATATTCTACCGACATACGCCTTCTTATCTATACCGATACTCACATTGCATATATACCCAATGCTCCAAAAGGTGAGAATATGCCGGATGTGTTTGCATGGGAGCTGTTCGGGGAAGCATATAAAATACTATCGCAGCCGTCTTCGTTAAAAGAGGTGCTTGCTCGATATCAAGATAGCGATAAAAATATTTTTGTCTATGATGCAAAAGGTTTTCTGGTGTCTTCGACACGTATTCCGTCAATCTTGCACGTATTCGGCAAAACCATGGACGCCTATGCCGGCGATACAAATGAACATCAATGTTCAGGAAGTATTTTGCCGGAAAAGAGTGTACACGAAGGGAACCATGTGCTGTACCGCTATACTATTTGGGCTTTTAGAGATGAACCGATAAGGATATACGTTTACAGCGATACCGACAAAGTTGTGCTCACAAACTCTTTTCCCGATTGGGTTGACTGCACGCTGACAAAAGAAGGATATGAATTATTCAAGAATCCCAAAAAATTCATTGAAAAACTGGAAAAAATGGCAATGGCATTGATGGATATACGTTGATGGGAACTGTGTTTAAGCGAAGATGCAAATGTTGTAGCAAAGTATGTGTTTAGAAAACGGCTTTTAGATGCAATGTAGAAGCGCTTAAAAAATTCTATGGGCGCATAGATCGAAGTCAATGGCAGAAAATAGTAGACCGTTACTATCTTGAAGAACTAAAATTTTCTTCCAAAGATGAATTGGACATAGACTCTATCTTTAGAAAAGATTATTGGTGTTGGGCGGCTGATAAAGAAAAGACCTGGCTGTTTATAGAAAACGGAGAAATTACATATAAATGCGGTCGCACTGAGGAGGAAGCTTTAGCTCAAGAGTCTTTGTCGGTGTAATGGAAAATATAAAAAAATAACCGCTCAGCACACAGAAAATGTAAAGGATGCACCGGCAATGGGTGCCCGTATCGGTCTAATAACCGATTATCGCACGGCTCAGTACCAATTAGTTAAGACCTTCCACTTCTTCCTGACTAAGACCAGTCATAAGGCAAATTTCCGACTGCGGATAATTCCGCTGAAGTGAATCTCTAACAACTCATCTAACATTATTTGTTCTTCACTTTCCCGTATTTGATAGATTGAATGTACCTTTCTGCTTAGCTTAAACGGACTATTCAATACATTGATTGCGATACATTTTTTCAAATTTGAATACTTCTAGCAGCGTACAGAGCGCTAAAATCCGCCAAGGATTCCGGAAAAACTTTTTCACAATAAGAAAAATTGTTCAGGTGTATATGTTGGGATACGCGATAATTTAAAATCAGAAATATTACGGGAAAGTATATAATCAATATTGAATTTAACGGCACTGACTTCAATTACTGCATCTTCATAATCTGCCATTGGTGATAGTAATGAATTTTTAAGTATTGTTTCATCAATAGGGATAATATGAAAAATATCAAGCAATATTGAAATAGTGTTTACTACTTTATTTTTATCCTTTTGTTCTTTGAATAAAAAATATGACAATGTTGTAACTTCATGTGCGCAAATATAACCTAATAATTTTCCTTCAACGCACATATTAATAAGCAGGGCAGCTTCTTGATGAAAATTTCGTTTATTTAAAAAATCAAGAATAATATTTAAATCAATGAGCACTTTTTTCATTAAATGTTTTCCTTAATTCATTTTTATCCGGAATTGGTGAGTCTTGGAATATTCCATACAATGTATTTATCTTTGAATGGAGCATTGGTGTTGTATCTTTTGTTTTCAATTTACTTAAATATTGCTCAAATAACTTTGAAATGGATAAACCGTTTTGACGAGAATATGTATGAGCGAAATTAATGAGTTCATCGTCAATGTTAAGCGTTAGTTTTTTCAGCATAGCATCCCTCTGTACGTATAAAATATAATAACATACGTAATAATTGTCAAGAAACCGAATCAGAAGATAATATCAATCCACTGCCGTAGATGCGCCGGATAGATGCAAAAGACCTTGCCGCCTGCTATTTTTGCATATATAATATTACCTATGTCCAGCTGTAGCTCCGAATTACCGCAGCATAAAAAATCTCCCGCAAATGCGCAAAGCTCCGCAAAGAAAAATATACGCGAAGGGCTTGACACGCATATAATGGCCTCACAGCGTAAGAGTGTACCATAATCTATTCATTCATTTTATTTCAGCATAAAACAGCTTGCAGCCATCTTTCTTTTTGCTATAATAATAGCGAGACGACAGGAGCAACTGTATTATGGAAAAAGAATTTGACGAGTTGACTATCGCTGATGATTACATGTTCTACCGCGTAATGGAAGACCCTGAAATCTGTAAAACGCTTCTCAATCGAGTTTTGCAGGGTAAGATAGAAACCATAACCGAAATAGAATTGCAAAAGACAATCGACGATGCAGGGCGAGCCAAAGGTGTACGGTTCGATGTGTGGGCAAAAGACTGCAATGGACGTATTTACGACATCGAAATGCAAGCTATCGATAAAAAAGACCTCGCAAAACGTATAAGATATTATCAAGCTGCCATAGATGTTAGTATATTGGGGAAGAGTAAACCGTATGAAAGTCTACCTGATACGTTTATACTCTTTTTCTGTACGTTTGACTATCTTGAGAAAACACTACCTGTTTATACCTTTAAGACGATATGCAGTGAGGATAGCCGGATAGAACTGCGCGATGGAGTAACAAAGATCATTATAAACAGTAAAGCGGCGGAGCACGAGAAGAATGAGAAACTGAAAGTATTTTTAGAGTACATGAACGGGAAAGTCAGCGATGACGAGTTTATCCAACGTCTGGAGCAGCGGATAAAAGAAGTAAAAGCAAATGAAGAGTTGAGGAGGGAGTATATGCTGGTAAACACGATTGAACGGGATGCACGTAATGACGGATGGAAAGCAGGTCTTTTGCAAGGTAAATCACTTGGTCTTGCCGAAGGCAAATCTCTCGGGCTTGCAGAAGGTTCTCATCAAAAAGCACTCGAAACAGCAAAGAACCTTCTACAATTCGGTTTACCTATCGAAAATATCGCGCAAGCAACTGGCCTTACCTCCGCAGAAGTCGAAGCGATACAGTAATTTCCATGTTTAGTTGCCGCTCCGAATTACCGCAGTATAAAAAATCTCCCCCCAACACGCAAAGCCCCGCATATTTGCAAAAGGGGCTTGACACGAGGGTTGTTCCTAACATAATCCTCACAGCTCACAGCTCACAGCTCACAGCTCACAGCTCACAGCTCACAGCTCACA
>NZ_CALHGC010000301.1 GCF_938029485.1 uncultured Treponema sp.
TTGGCAAGTCCGAGGTCGGCATCGAGAACGATAACTTTCTTCCCCATCTGTGCATACGCGATGCCCATATTAGTGGCAACGTTGGTTTTTCCTACCCCTCCCTTGCCGCTGGTAACGGCGATAATCCGGGTTTTTTGCGCCGTATTCCGAGCGCTCCCGGTATTGTCGGTGTTTTTATGTATTTCTTTCATTAAGAGACGTAATCCGTCAGCTTGATCGCCCATTCTTTTCTCCACATCCTGAATTTTATTGAGGTGATTGCGTTTTGCATCCCTACACAGCAGAAACTTTGAGAAGCCGATCTCTATCCTTATTACAGAGTTGACTGATATACTCCTCGTCAACAGAAAAGCCTTTCAGCTTTTTTAAGAAAGTTTCGACATCGGCAAGCATAAAATCTTGCGGAACTTCCTGTCCCGCCGTTATATACGTTATCGGTATCTTCGTTTCCGAAATGATACTGAATAAATTGCCGATATATGAAGTCTCATCGAACTTTGTAATAATCAGCGATTTATATTTAAAAACCGCATACTCTTTCATAATTTCACGAATATCGTTTATCCGTGTACCGGCGCATACCGTCAAATAAACCTCGGCGTCGTCGCCCAGCTCGGTAAAATAGTTTTGCATAGTCGAAATTTTTTCACGGTCTTTCGGACTGCGCCCGATAGTATCGATACAGATAACATCGGCCTCTTCGCGGTACAACGCCATATATTTGCGCACCTCTGCCGGGCTGGAGGCTACCATCAACGGAATCCCCATCAGTTCACAGTAGCGCTTCATCTGATATGCCGCTCCTATACGCCAGTTATCGATTGTGATAACTTTAACACGCAGCGGCTGTTCCGAATTTTTACGGATATACTGTACGGCTATTTTTGCAAGCGTTGTCGTTTTTCCGACCCCCGTAGGCCCGACCAATAGAACCACCCGCGTTTTAGGTTGATCGTCGGCAGATTTAATTTTAATTGATTCGGCAAGCAATTCAAACAGTTTTTTCTGCACCGTCAAAAAATTTTCGATTTCAGTATAGCTCAATTCGCTTTTAAGACGGGCGGAAAGCTCTTTGATATACGAAGGAGAAAAATCGTTTTCTTCGAGTATTTTCCGTACTTTTACGATATTCTCATGCTCGGTATCCGTCTGCGGCGCATTTTGCTTTTTCATTTCCGTCACAAGCCGTTCAACCGTTTCCGCCAGTTTATCTAAAGATTGCGCTTGCTCCGTTGTAGCGACAGGCTTTTTTTCGGGGTTTTTTTTCGAAGTCATATCAACATATTGGCGCAGTTCATCCGCCGCCGCAGGATTCTTATTTGCATACCGCGTTACAATTTTCCGCCGCTCTTCTTCATCGTTGAGATTATTCACATGAGCAACTCCGGACGCCGGTCTGATCGGGGGCTGCTGTTCGGCAAGCAGGGATGGACGCGGAGATATAGTATCATTTACCGTAAAGGTTACTTCTACCACATCTTTTTCCAAGAGTCCAAACAGCCGGCTGATTTTAGCATCCTTCCTTCTCCAGATGGTAACGGCATTGCCATGCTTTTTTGCAATTTTTTTCAGACATTTATCATACGTCGAATCTTGCTCAACAAAAAGTTCCATTAGTTTTTATCCTGTTCCAACTTAATCTCACCGATCACTTCAACCTGTATATCCTTCGAAATTTCGGGAATGGAGAGTACGACTAAATCGGGAATTTCTCTATCGGTTGAATTTTTAATCAAAATACGGGCGGAAGCTTCGGGCGCTAGTACGATAGGAAGGAAGCCGCTTTTCTGCATGGTTGTAACCGCTTGGATAAGCGAGCGTATCCATATCCGCTGCTCGGACGGTTCAAGAGCTGCCATCGGCCCATTCACCGTGTCTATTCTGCTTTCAACAATTTTTTGAGCAAGTGACGGTTCAACTGTCAGCACATGAAGCGTTTTATTTTCATCGGCATACTGCAAGCATATTTGCCTGCCGAGCGCCTGCCGTACTTTTTCGACAAGAATGGAAACATCGGAAGTAATCGGGCGAAAATCCGCAAGCGTTTCCAAAATAACGATTGTGTTGCGGATGGACACCTGTTCCCGCAAAAGTCCTTGAAGCACTTTCTGCACCTCGCCGAGACTGCACACTTTTGCCGCTTCATCGATAACCGCCGGGAAATCCTTGCGCAGCGCATCCATAATACCCTGCACTTCCTGCCGTCCGAGAATTTCGGCAGCGTGCTTTTTAATTACCTCGGTGAGGTGCGTCGCGATAATCGCAGGAGGGTCGACCACCGTATACCCCGCCCGTTCCGCTCGGTCGCGGTTCTCTTCGGATATCCACACGGCAGGCAAACCGAACGTTGGGTCGACAGTGCGCTCACCGGGTATTTCTTCGGAAACGCCGCCGGGATTGATACCGAGGTACCAGCCCATACGGATCTTGCCCCGCGCCACTTCGACACCCTTAATTTTAAAACAATATTCGCTCGGTTCAAGCCGCATATTGTCGATAATACGGATACGCGGGGCAACCAAACCGAGGTCAAGCGCCGCTTCCCGCCGGATACGGGTAATACGTTCAAGCAGCTCCGCGCCCTTATCCTTATCGACAAGCGGAATCAGCGCATAGCCCAGTTCCAAGGACAGCGGATCGAGCGGTACGATGGGCGCAATTTCTCCTTGCGCAGGTTCTCCCCCGCCGCCGCGCTGTTGTTGCCCCCCCTGTTTTTGTGCTGCTTGTTTTTCTTTTGCAGTCTGTTTGTACAACCGCTCCGCCTTGACGATTCTCCAGCCGACAGCCGCCAACACAAACGCGATAATAAACAACACGATATGGGGAAAACCGGGGAGCACGCCCATAATCGCAAGCGTACCGGCAGCCACAAAGTAAATCCATCCGACTTGTGAAAACTGTTTTTTGATATCCTGCCCGAACGATCCTTCATCGATCATACGGGTAACAAGCAAGCCTGTTGCAACCGATAAAAAGAGCGAAGGCAGCTGCGCGAGCAAGCCGTCTCCGATAGTAAGCGTCGTATACGTGCGCATCGCACTGGAAAAAGGCTCCTGCCGGAACACCATCCCGATAATCAAACCGGCAATAACGTTGATAACCGTAATAAAAATACCGACTTTTACGTTACCGGACACAAATTGGTTCGCACCGTCCATCGCTCCGTAAAAGTCATCTTCCCGCTGCAGCTGCTCTTTTTTCTGACGCGCTTCCTCGTCGGTAATAATGCCCGCGTTGTATTCGGCATCGATCGACATACTCTTCGTCGGATGAGAGTCGAGTTTAAAACGGGCGGAAACTTCGGCGACCCGCTTGGCGCCTTTCGTAATAACAAAGGCCTGCACCGCAATAAGGATGATAAAGATAACGAAGCCGATAACAAGGCCTTGGCTGCCCGACGCGCCGATAACAAATGAGCTGAACGCCCGTATCATCGCACCGTCAAACGCTTCCCCTTTGGAAAGAATAAGGCGGGTTGAGGACACATTCAACACCAGTCCGAAGATGGTACTGAGCAGCAATAACGAAGGAAATACGGAAAAATCCGTTGCGCGCGCAGTGAACAATACAATCAGTAATACAACGAGGCTGAACGTAAGATTCAGCGCCATAAAAAAATCAAGGAGCACGGTGGGAAGCGGGATGATAAACATCAACACCATGAGAATGACGGTAAATGCAACTGCGATATCGATATTATATTTTTTTACTGCCATGACTATCTTCTATAAAATTCCTGTTTCTTGTTGTTGAGAGTATATACTTCTGCAAACACTAACGAAAGCGCCCGATAATATTCCTCCGGTATTATATCACCGATTTGGACTTTCGCATAGAGTGCACGGGCAAGCGGTTTGTTTTCTATTAAAGGAATATTATGCTCACGGGCGATCGCCTTTATCCTCTGCGCCATCGCATCAGCACCCTTGGCCAGTACCATCGGAGCCGCCATTGTTTTCGAATCCCACTGCATTGCGATGGCAAAGTGGGTCGGGTTCGTAATAACGACATCGGCTTTCGGCACATTGCGGATGGCATTTTGAGAAAGGATCGCCTGCATTTGCTGCCGGATTCTTCCTTTAACCTGCGGATCGCCTTCCAATTCCTTATATTCTTCTTTTATCTCCTGCTTTGTCATCTTCAGCGAATCGATAAATTGCTTACGCTGAAAAAAATAATCGGGAATTGCAAGAATCAAAAGCAGCAAGGCGGCTGTTGCGAGCAATTTTGCTGCAACGCCCGCAATAAAAAAAATCGCCTGCGGAAAACTCACCGACAGCAACTCGATAAAATGAGGCAGATTCGCCTTGATCATCAAAAAAGCAACAAAGACCAACACAACGACCTTCGTCAATGACTTTGCAAAATTGAATAAACCTTCGGTAGAAAAAAGCGCACGTTTAAAAAAACGTATAAAGTCGGGGACAATCTTATTGAATTGAGGCTGAATAGGCTTAGTAGAAAATAAAAATCCGTTATTTTGAATGACATTGGCGATAACGCCTGCAAGCATTGCAATAAGGGCGAGCGGAAGAGCAAGCTTTAAAAAATATTGCACAAAGATACCGAACCAAATACCGCTTCGGATATCAGCTTGTGTGCTCCGCAAAAAAAAGAAGCGCAGGATTTCCATACACTCTTCCAAAAAAAAGGAGGAAAGAAAAATCAAAGCTCCGGCGGGGAACAGCAGTACCAACGCAGCATTGATGTCCTGACTTTTTGCAACACGTCCTTCCTCGCGGGCTTTGCGTATTTTATAGTCGGTTGGGTCTTCGGTACGTCCTTCATCCTCTGCAGCAAACCACTGCAAGTCGATAAAAAAGTTCCGCTCACTATATCCGTTTGCAGCTTCTGCCGCGAGTTTCCGCATACTAGATACCTCCGCCGGCGCGAATCAGAAGCGACTCAAAGGCCGTAAATCCGTTTTCCAGAATCCGCACAAATAAATTTGCCATAAACGGCAGCGAAACGGTCAAGAGGAAGAAGGTCAGCAAAATAGTTATCGGGAAACCTTCCGATAAAAGGTTCATCTGAGGAGCCGCCTTTGACAAGAGTCCCATCGAAACATGCACTAAAAAGAGCGTTCCCATCACCGGCATAGCAATCATCATCGCATTCAAGAAAAGGCTGCTGAGGTTTGTTATAAGGAATGAGGCGAGCAACTCCCGTTTTTCCAAAAACATAAAACAGTTAATCGACTGAAAACTGCGGAGAATGCCGCCTAAAAACAGCGTCTGGAATCCCTTAATCTGCAAAAAGATCAGCACTGCAATAAAATTTAAGAATTGTCCCATCAGCGGATTCTCAATTTGAGCAAGCGCATCATACACTTCCGAGACTCCGAACCCCATCTGATACGAAAAAAATTGACCGGCGGTACTGAACGAGGCAAAAATAATGCTGATAAAAAAACCGGTCAGTACACCGAGCATCGCCTCGCCGACCACCAGCAGCGCATAGTCGAGGTTGAAGCCTTGCACATCCAGCGGGGATCCGTAGGCAACCGGCATCACCAGAAAGCCGATTAAGCCCGCAAGCGAAATTTTTGCAATACGCGGCACAGCCCTCGTCGAAAGAAGCGGCGTCGTAGAAATCATCGCGAATATCCGCACGCATACCAAAAAAAAGAGAGGAGCTTTAACAAGTAAAAAAGAGAAAGGGTTGGGATCCATTATTCACGCCGCCTACAAAGAAGCTAACCTTGCACCAGCTGAGGAATAATGTCAAAAAGGCGAACGGTATAATCCCGCAAAACGCTGAACATCCAGCCGCCCAAAAGCGCAAGCATACCCAGAATTGTCAAAATCTTCGGCACAAAGGTAAGCGTCTGTTCTTGAATGGAGGTTGTTGCCTGAAAAATCGCTACGATTAAACCGACAACTAATGCAGCCAACAGAACGGGGGCGGCCAACACAAACACCTGAAAAATGCCCTCGCGCAAGAGATTGACAATCATCCCGATACTCATCGTTTTTCTCCTTTTTACTTCTACAAGAATGACTGAAAGAGCTGACCGACCAATAAATTCCAACCGTCAACCAGCACGAACAAAATCAGTTTGAACGGCATGGAAATCTGTACCGGCGGCAGCATAATCATACCCATCGACATCAGGATACTTGCTACCACCATATCGATGATGATAAACGGCAGATAAAGGAAGATGCCGATCTGAAAGGCGATAGTCAGCTCGTGCAAAATAAATGCGGGAATTAATACATGAGTGGGAACGTCGGCGAGCGTATTGGGTTTTTCCATACGGGCAAGCGACATACAAAGCCTGATATGAGAGGGATCATGCGCCATCTGTTTATACATAAAAAGGCGCAGCGGTTTTTCCGCTTCGGTATAGGCGGTTTCGACATTGATTTGTCCGTCCGCCATCGGCTTAAACGATTTATTGTATATTTCCGTAAACGTCGGCCACATAATAAAAATCGTCAAAAAAAGCGCAATCCCATTGAGCACTTGTGTCGGCGGCACCTGCTGCAGCGACAATGCGCGCTTAATAAAGTCGAGCGCGATACTGAGCCTCAAAAACGAGGTCATCAAAAGAAGAATGCTCGGCGCAAGGGTAATCAGCGTTATTAACAGGAGCAGCTGAATGGAAAAGGCTACTTCCCGATTATTTTGAGGTTCGCGGATATTCAGGTTGACAAAGGGGATAGCCCCTGCCTGACGGGTCGCGTCTATTTCGGTGCGGCCGGTCTGTGACGTACCGCTACTGCTTTGAGCAACCAGCGTCGCAGGGATGCAAAACAGGCAAAAGCACGCAATACACAGTGCAAGTTTTTTCATCGGCCTTCCCTCTCCTCGCCGCCATTCATTGCAGTCCGGCTTTGTTCTACGCCGCCGGTTTCCGCTCCTTGCGAAGCCTCGACCTCTTGCGCCGCACCTGAGTTCTGCAGACGCCCCCGCTGTTTTGCTAAAAACGAGTCAAAAGGGTTAGCATCCGCTTCTTTGGGTTTTGCCGCAGGGAAAAATGTCTGGAGCAATGAACTAAAGCTTTGCTTTGGAGCGGCCGTTTGTGCCGCGTGCAGATTCATCGCATCGATCAGCTCTTTATCGGTGATCTCCGCAATCAGCGAAAGCGATGCATCCGATGCGCCGATTAAGTATGCTTTATCAATGAGAGTTACAATGTAGAGAGTTTTATTAGGTGCAAGCGGTAAACTTGCAACATTTTTTAAGAAAGGATCATCAGCGGCGGTAAATTGTTTTGAACGCCGGATAAAATACAGCACACCGTAAATAAGCGCACACACGGCAGCCAACGATATAATCAGCTGAAGCAGCATCGAAAGAGTTGAGCTTCTCTCAGCTCGAAGCGCAGGCGCATCCGGTACCGGCAATGCCGATTCATCCGTTTGCAAAACAATCTCGGTTTCCGTAGGTGCGGCAGCAGAAACGGCGCCCGTATCACCTGCTGCAACTGCGTCATCCGCAAACACACTGCCGGCGCTCCATAACAACAGGAATGAGAAGAGTATTATGTTATATAAATTTTTATGCATTTCCCCACCCAATGTCGCAATCAATCGGCTATGTGTCGCTGATACGTTCCGCCGGTGACAAAATTTCGGTAACACGGACACCGAAGTTTTCATCGATAACGACAACTTCCCCTTTTGCAATCGGCTTATGATTAACTAATATATCAACCGGCTCACCGGCAAGCTTATCCAATTCGATAATATGCCCTTCACCCATGCTTAAAATCTCTTTAATCATCTTGCGGGTACGCCCGAGTTCGACGGTCATCTCCATGAACACGTCCATAATCAACCCGATATTTCCCTGCTCAGCTTCGGTTACTCCGTTTAGAAGAGGAGAAAATTGCACGGACTGTACATTCGGGTTCATACCGGGCATCACCATTCCGCCCTGAGCCGGCATACCGCCTTGCATCCCCATACCCATCGACTGCTGCCCCATTTGCGGCATACCATTCATTCCGTTCATCGGCATATTCATTGCCCCCATTGTGCTTCCTTGCTCAGGAGCAGGCTGTGCCGGAATAGGCTGCACAGGCGTTACCGGTGAAGCGCTTTCCGTCTTATTTAATTTATCGGCAATTTGCTCTGCCGTTTTCTTTGCGATAATCTCCCATAAATTAAAAGCTGTCTCGTCGATTGTAACCGAATATGTTAAAAGTGCAAAGTCCTGCGAAAGCCGTACCATCGCTTTCGGTACATGATGAGCCTCGGCAGGCATATTGGTAACGCCTTTAACATCTTGACCGTCAAATGCACTGATTTCCTTTCCGACATATTGCGCAATGGTTTCACTGATAACGGAAAGCGCCATATCATCAATCGTAACACTTTCTTCATTATTTACGAGACTTACCAGCTTTTCCGCAAATTCGGGAGCAAGCACAAATAAGTGATCACCCGTCAACGATCCGTCAAAATCAATCGTAACGGCAACTGCCATATCCGGCACTTTCTGTAAGAAAGCTTCACGGTTGCTCAGTTCGATAACGGGATTAGCTATGGAAACGGTTTTACCCGTCATCGAATCCAGATTAGCAGCGAGTGCGGAAACATTCCCGTCAAAAAATTTCTGTAATGCTTCTTGATGCGCCGGTGTAAACGCTCCTTCTGCCGGTGCGCTGTCGGAACCGCCCATCCCCGACAACAAGGCATCTATTTCGTTCTGAGAAATGGACCCATCACTCATATAATTCCTCCTGATCAGCACTTAGCTCTTCAAATTCATCCTGATTGATATCCTCAATCTTTTCCAATATCTGTACGGCAACCTTCTTTCCAACAACGCCGGGTTGACACCAAAACTTCTTTCTGCTGCCGACACTCAGTGTAAACGGCTGTCCAACCCTTGTGTCGGTAAGCCGCACCACATCACCTGCACGGAGATTCAACACATCCCGTACCGGAAGTTTTAATGAACCTACTTCGGCAACGACATCCATATCTACCGTAGAAAGTTTATCTTTCAGTACGCCCATATACTGAGTCGTTGAACTTCTGCGTACCGACGAGAACCAGAACTGGCTGGAAAGTTTTGAGATAATCGGCTCTATCGTGATATAGGGAATACAGAAGTTCATCATTCCTTCTTCTTCGCCGACTTTTGTTTCAAGCGTAACCAAAACGACCATTTCGGAAGGCGGTACGATTTGCGCGAACTGGGGGTTTGTTTCAATCTGTCCCAACCGAGGCCGTAGGTCGATAACCTGCGTCCATGCCTCGCGCATATTCGCCAAGATACGTACGATAACCCCTTCCATAACGGAGGCTTCAATATCGGTTAATTCCCGCTGAACCATCGTTCCCTGCCCCGTACCGCCGAAAAGACGATCGATTATAGAGAAGGTAACGGAAGGGTCTATTTCCAAAACGGCATTACCCTTGAGCGGATCCATGTTAATTACGGCCAGCGTGGTCGGCGTAGGGATTGAACGGATAAACTCTTCATACGTCAGCTGATCGACGGAGGCAACGTGTACGTGCGCCATACTCCGCAGCTGAGCAGAAAGAGCGGTGGTAGTCAAACGCGCAAAGGTTTCGTGCATAATTGAAACGGTACGCATCTGCTCCTTGGAGAATTTATCCGGACGCTTAAAATCGTAAATTTTGATTTTACGCGTATCGTTAACCGGTCTAAACTCCTCCGCCTCGGTATCCCCTGAGCTGATTGCAGTGAGAAGCTGGTCTATTTCGTCCTGCGATAATACTTCAGTCATACAATCCCTATTGTTCTATAATATCATATTGAGTAAAAGCGACCGCTTTTATCTTCGACTTCGATAGTATATTGTCATTGATTTGATTGCGTATTTCAATTTTTATCTTCTCTTCTTGTTTCAATTCCGCAATCGTTTTACTTTGAAAATAACCGCGAAGAAAATCCTTCAACTCAACCAACCGGGCTGTCAATTCCTGCGAGGTTGTCTTGTCGTTTTGCGGATACCCGAGTTCGACATTGACGATAACGGTTCCCGGATTGACATCACAGGTAAACGTTTTTACCGCTCCGATTGCGGAATAGTATTGCAGCACTTCACGCGAATCGCGGTACTCCTCTGCAATAGGATACTCGGACTGCGATTTTCCTCGCCTTGACATCAGATTAACCGTAATAACGACAACCGTTACAATAAAAATCAACGCAGCCAGAGCTAAAGCAATGTATTTAAGAAGCATCGGAATAAAACCTGCTTTTTTAGCCTTTACCGGATTATCGACTCCGATGCTTTCATCCATCCCCTGTTCATCAGTCAAATTTGTATGCTCGTCAGCCATTGTGGTTACTCCTCTTTTTTCAAGTAAGTCTTTAGGGAAGCACTAAAAATGTGCATCATCCAAAATGATAATATCAACCCGCCTATTGTATGCGCGTCCTTCCGCAGTCTCATTGGAATAGACAGGACGAGTATCTGCATAGCCCGCAATAGAAAATTTATCTTCCTGCGCGCCGAAATCCGTCAAATTATGTAATACGTTGATCGCGCGGGCAGCCGACAGTTCCCAGTTACTTGTCCATCTTTCGGAGAGCGCATCGCTTGAATCGGTATGCCCTTCGATACGGAAACGGCGCACCGCTAATTCTTTATCGGATAAAAATTGCGCAATCCTCAATAATGTCTCGCGGCTTTCTTCGATATTCAACTCGGCGCTGTTCCGCGCAAAAAAGGCATCCGCCGCAAGGGAAATAACGATACCCCGTTCGTCGCTCGTAACAGCGATCTTATTAGTCTTGATTTCAGGCGCAAACAGCGACACAGCTTTCTTTAAGGCGGTACCGAGAAATTTCCCTTTCTCCATAGACGGCATGGAGCTGATGGTATTACCGAGATCGGCAAGCTTTCCCGCCGCCAAAGAAATGGAACCGCCGGTAGGGTCGCCGCTTATAGAGGCCGATAAGGCCTGCAAGCGGGTAATATCGACTTCGGTCGGTTCATACAGCATAACGAAGAAGCAGAGCATCAGCGTAACCATATCGCCGTACGTTGTCAGCCATCCGCTGCCGGCCGCACTCGCGCCTTTCTTTTTCCGTGCCATCTGCTAATCCTTTATCAGCTCGGCTTCCAACACTTTGCGGTCTTTAGGATCAAGATATGTAAGCAGCCGCTGCGCAAGAATACGCGGGTGGTCGCCCGATTGGATACCGAGGATACCCTCGATAATCATTTCCTTTGACCGTATCTCCAAGTTATTCTGATATGCAAGTTTGGAAGCGATAGGAATAAGCATCCAGTTAGACATCATAGAACCGTAGAACGTCGTAACCAACGCAACCGCCATGTTCGGACCTAACGAACTCTTATCTTCGAGATTTAACAACATACCGATAAGACCGATAACCGTTCCCAACATTCCGAAGCCCGGCGCGAGGGTTGCCCATGCGTTTACGAGCGATATCCACTTATTATGGCGCTCTTCCATCTGCGTCAATTCGTTTTCCATCGACACACGGATGGCAGCCCCGTCGATACCGTCGATAACATTGCGTAATCCGGTACGGAGAAAATCATCTTCAAAATCCTGAATTTCTTCTTCCAGTGCTAAAAGACCGGTACGGCGGCTCTTTTCCGACAGAGCAACAAGCTTTTGTACCATTTCTTTTTCTTTATAATCGGCAACTTTAAATACTTTGCCCATAACCTTGAAAATACCGATAACATAAGAAAGCGGATACGTTAAGAACAAACACATATACGAACCGCCGATTGTGATGAACATCGAAGGCACGTCGATAAGTCCGCCGAGCGATCCTCCAACGAAAGCGCCGAAGAAAACAATACCAAGACCGCCGAATATACCTATAAATGATGCTATATCCATAACTTAAGACAGCTCCCTTACATTTCGTTTTTAAAGATACCGATACATTTGCGGTATGCGACAATAGCGTCAAGCAAGGCCTCGGGTGTTTCTTTTATCACAAAGCTCTTGCCTGACAGCATATGCAGCGTTACATCGGGATTACAGTCTATCGTTTCAATCTGATGGGGATTTATCCAATACTGCGTACCGTTAAGCCGTGTAACCTTTATCATACCGTATCCCTTATACTACCTTATTACCGCTTCAAATTCAATACGGTTTCAAGCATTGTATCGGATGTTTGGATAGTTTTTGCCCCTGCTTGGAATCCGCGCTGCGTAATAATCATGTCGGTAAACTGATCGGTTAAGTCGACATTACTCATTTCAAGGGTACCGGCAATCAGTTTGCCCTTCCCCATAACGCCCGAAGTGGTGATATTCGCGATACCGGAATTATTCGACTGAATATAGGTATTCTCTCCTGCCTTTTCCAAACCGCCCTGATTCGCAAACCCCGCCATTGCAAGCTGTCCGATCTCATTGCTTACGCCGTTGGAATACACACCGGTGATAATACCGCTCTGGTCGATCTTGAAGTTTTCAAGATACCCCATTGCATATCCGTCCTGCTCGTAAGCCTTGGTGGTACTGCGTTCGGCGAATTGGGTAATCGTATTGCGGGATGTTCCGATCTCGCCTAAGTTAATATCGAAAGTGTGGCGAACGGGAGCGCCGTCTTCTCCGGCCGTTGCACCGACAACGTTATAAGAAACCTGTACGAGTACCTGTCCCGCTTCGGCGGAGGCGTTGCCTGCCGTGTCGGTAACCGATGCGAGATGTCCGTAGTTGTCAAAGGTAACGGTGAACGTGTTGCCGGTTCCTTCGGTAGTGCCGACGCCCGTGCGCGTTGCCGTTGCTTCTGCGTTTTCAGGGTCAACATTGACTGTTGCGAGCCACTGGTTCTGAGTGCCCGGGACGCGCGAAAAACTTAAATTCAGTTCATGAGTTTCACCGAAGGTATCATATACTTTAAACTCGGTTGTCCAAGTCGATTCCAAGGTTTGAGCGCGGTTTGCGTTTTCGGGAAGTTCCGGAAGCCGTTTGTCGAGGTTACAGGCATAGTTTACCGAGGTGGTTGCACGGGCATCGATCTTCTGCCCGATCGGGATGATGAGGTCTTCCGTCTGTGCGGAGGTGTTGATAAGCCGGGTACCGTCTACTTCCTGCGCCATCCAGCCCTGAACACGCATACCGTTTGCAGGGTTTACCATTGTGCCGTCTTTATCGACACCGAAAGCGCCGGCGCGGGTATAAAAGCTCTTTTCACCGGACTTGAGTACGAAGAAACCGTTCCCCTGCACGGCGATGTCGGTATTGATACCGGTTGACTGCAGAGCGCCCTGCGTATGCACGGTGTCGATGCTGGCAACCATAACACCAAGTCCGACTTCTTTCGGGTTAACACCGCCGACTTCTTCGGTCGGGCGGGAAGCGCCGCTCAACTGCTGAGAAATCAAATCCTGAAAATTAACCCGTCCGCGCTTAAAGCCCGTCGTGTTTACGTTTGCAATATTGTTACCGATAACATCCATTCTCGTTTGGTGATTCTGCATTCCGGAAACGCCGGAAAATAATGACCGCATCATATCTGTATCTCCTCTCTTCTATAGTATGGTAGTGATAGTTCCTTAGTTATTTGCATAGACGGTTTGTACATCCGACCATGCATACCATTTGCCGTTAACCTGTACCTGTGGGTTTTCTCCGCGGGTTGCAGCCGTAATAGTTCCCGAAACGGTACCGCTGCTCTGTTCGATATCAACCTGCTTGCCGACCACATTGACCGCCGAAGAATCTCCGATCAGTCTATTCAAGGTTCCGAAGCTCTGGTTCATGTTTGTCAACTGCTCAAGCGACGTGAACTGCGCCATCTGAGCGACAAACTGAGTGTCTTCCAGTGGGCTGGTGGGATCCTGATGGGTCAACTGCGCTACGAGCAGCTGCAGAAAATCATCCTTTCCCAGTTCCTGCTTAGGCTTTCTCCCTTCCGGAAAATTCTGCTTATTGATTGTATCAACTTCCATGTTGAGCCGGGCTTTTTCTTCCGGACTCATTTCAAAAGAAGGCATCGGAACTCCATTTCCCTGCGCTACCGTACCGATATTCATATCTCTTTATCCCCCATTTTACGCAAATACATTCACCGCTTGGTCTTGCCCGAATGCGTAGACAGTTTCAGTATCGGCATAACGATTATTCTGCATTACCTCAAGCCGGTCATTTTGTGCAAATAATTCATTAAATTGACCGTTCCCGCCGTCAAATTGCCGGCTGCCGCCCTCGCCAGACCAGCTGACATCAAACTGCGCACTCGCAAATCCGCCCTGTTCAAAGGCTTTTGCAAGCTGCTCGATGCTTTCTTTAAACGCTTCGTACGCTTCTTTTGAGCCGGTGATAATCTTGCCGACGATTTTTTTACCGCCGGCCAATTCCAAATTGATCCTGACATTGCCGAGATGCGCGGGCTGCATCTGCAAGCGGATAACACCTGCGTTGTTATCCTGCAGCACAATCCGCCCTGCCTGCACAAAGTCGGGCGCCATATCCTGCACTTGCTGCGCTACCAACGAGGCAAAACTCGGTGCGCCGTTCTCCTGCGCAGCCTGTGTACCGTTCGAAGCGGAAGCAAAACCGGCCGTCATACTGCGGAAATCTGCCGCCATATCAACGGACGGCGCATTGGTAACCCGCACGGCAACGCCCGCTTCGTGTACGGAACCGTCTGCAGTAACCGGTGCGGCATTCACCGTGCGCTCATCTATAATAGTAAACACCGGTTTGTGCTGCTTTACCTGCTGCGCCTTTGTGCTTTTTTCGAGAGAATGATCCGCGGCGAGTTCATCGGCATTTTTCTTCTGCTTTCCGGACAGCGCCGCCATACCGGAAGCCGCTGCACCTACAGCCACGCCGGATTCCGCTTTGCCGTTTTTCTGCTTTTTTAACAATTGAGCTTCTTCGACAAAGAGCACCGCGGCTTCCTCAGGCACGGCATCCGTCTCCGCTTGAGCAAACATCGAAGTTTGATGCTGCTTATCCGCGCCGTTTTCAAGCGCTTTTTTTACGTCGATCCCTTCTTCGGAAACAAGTAACGCATCGGCATCTAAAAGCAGCTCGGCGGCTTCCCCTTCCCGTGCATCTGCTTCGGCAAGGTGTTGCGTGTGCGGCTCACCGGACTTTCCTGCTTTGCTCTTGAGCCGGGATAATTCGGTCTGCGCCGCAGCATTTTTTTTACGCTCGGTCTGTTCCGATGCTTCTTGAGATAACGCTGCACTGCCGGACATTTTTTCTTTTCCCGCGGTGCGGCCGTCAGTCTCTTCCGCCATCAGCTTTTTTATTATATCGATAAAAGATGAGCCATTCACATCAGGTTCTTTTGCGTTTTTTTTATCCTGATTACTTGACTGCGCCGTCTCCGTATAATTAACCGGCTGCATATCGTTTTGGATATCAAGTGTTTGCATACGTGAACCTCCATTTCGCCTAAGTATAATTCGTCTATATGATTTTCGGCTTTTTTTTTGCCTTATTGAGAAAGAAAAGAGATAAAATGGGAAAGATTTTATAGAACCGCCGGAGTTTTCTAGGGGCTGTCCAAAAACTGAAAGCCTATCGGCTTTTTCTGTAAGGAAATGATTTATCATATCCGCTAAAGCGGATTGCGTAACGGTTTTTGGACAGCGCCCTTAGATTTAACTGCGATGAGTATCTTTTTAGAATCGATATTCCATACTTGCTTGGACAAAGTGATTGTTTTTCCAGTTTGAAAACTCACTCTTTTTATTCGCGGCATAAATGTAAGCACCTGTCCCTTCTACATACAGCTCATCTTTAATGCGGTAGCGCAGCTTAGGCATTACAACAAAATCGTTGTGTTCTATACCCCAGATGCAGGTAACGGAATCGGTGAGATTTTCATGCAGCCACGAATCGGAAATGTTGACAATCAATTTATTGTTGGTTGATTTTTCTGCAGTATTCCAATCCATATCGAATTTTCCGCGCTTGTTATTTTCCTTCACTTTTTTGAAGCCGAACGTCCATGCGCCGAGGTTTTGGATATTAACATTGATGTTATTCAAGGGGATATCAACGTCAAATCCCATCACCCACTGAATGCTGTTGTTATGTACTGCAGGATCGGTACCTTTAAAATCACCTGTCATGTAATAGGCAAATTCAGACTTTAAATTGAACATTGCGATTGCCGTTCCCAGATCGATGCCGAAGATATGTACAGGATCGTAGTGTACGCAATCGGCAAGACTTTTTCCGGCAAGTGCATTGGCAATCATAGCGTCTACATCAATCGACGGCGTCTTATAGTGTCCGAAATAATATTGTCCCGCCATATCTACCGAGCCAGCCGAACCGGAAAGCCGTATGCCGTACTGTCCGTATTTGATGTTGTGCATATCGGGTAAAAAGGCATTCATACCGATCTTTGTTATTCCATTAAATTGAAATGAACTTATCAATGCGGCCGCTTTTTGCACCTTTTGATGAAATTCTTCCGTAATAAGGTTTGCATATCTTTCCGATTCGGTTTTAGCGATTTTTTTTATTTTATCTTCCGTCAGAACTCCGGAGATATCGAAGGTTATCGGTTTGCCGCCTAAAGTTTTCAATGTCGCTTTGATAGTTTGCTTTAAGATTGGCAATGCCGTAAGTTGTGAAATTATATTATCAATCTCTGTATCGGATAATACGGGAAAGTTGGTCGTTACGGTTGCAGGTGGAGATACAGCAGTACTTAGAGTGTCTTTTATCGTCGAATACAGAATTGCTTTAATTTTTTCCGTAGGGAAGGTCGAAAGAAATTTACCGTCCGTTATCAGCTCGATAGCCGTTTGCTTCGCTGCATGGAGCTGCGTAGGCACCCACGGTCCGCTTAAAGCGACACGATCCGGCGTCATAGACGGCGCCCATGCGAGTTCAAGCCGGAGCGGGATGGGTGCATTATAGGCAAGGTGCACCATCGGTTCACCTATCCGGCGGTCTATATAGGCAGGAATGGTAAAGTCGGTAAGGTCGTTTGCATTGAATACGTCGAGCACGTGAATCATGTCGCCCTTGCCCCACACCAGTTTCAGTTTTCCCGCCGATAGCACACAGTCGCCTAAATAAACGCGCATGGTTAATTCGTCGAGGATATCGAGCGGATAATCTTTGAGTGTGCGCGCATTCAGCTTGAGGCCGGCAGATAACTCCGTTTTTGCACCGCTATAACTTACCGTTAGGCCGAACACGGGGATTGCATCAGTCCGCTTTACATCGGGGTGTACCCAAAACCGCGCATCAAACTTGGCAAAACCGTGCCATTCTACCGTTTTCTCCGATGCGCTCATCGAAGCTGAACTCATTGTGCTGCTTGTATCCGTTTCCGCGGCGGCCGTGTCGGTACTTCCCGCATCATCAAAAAAAGAATCCTGCGCAAACAGCGCTCCCAGCAGCGCAACTGAAATCAGCACACACATCAAAAACTTTTTCTTCATATTAGTCCTCTCCGTATTCATCGCCCCGCAACAGCTTCCTGCGGCAATTTCAATGGGTAATGGGTAATTAAGCCGGCTATCCATTACCCATTATCTTACAGTTTTCCCGTGTTTAAGAAATTCTGCGTAAACATTTTATCGTTGATCGGTTTGTCCAATTCGAGTTTTAGGATGGTGATGCGGGTGGTATGATTTGTTTGTACGTTTGTCATTTTGCCTTGCATAGGAATCCAATAGGCTCCCTGTTTTTCGAGTTTTTCGATTTCCAACACTTTCAGCAATGCACCTTTTTTATCATACATTTCTACCTTTACCGGTATGGCGGTTTCCTTGTCGATATACGAAATCCGCTTGAGGTACTGGCTCGACTTTGCGTTGACCGGCGCCGATTCAACTTTATGGCAGGTATACGATCCGACTGTTTCCGTTCCAAGGAGTTCGTGCGTGTCCTCGTCGATTTTGCGCGTTTCCAGATCGTCATAGCTTGCGTCGGTACCCATAAACGATTTTGCTCCATCTGAGGATGCGATACGGCGGGTAGTGCGCAACGCAGGCATATAGATCCACTTGTCGTTGGCACGGTCTTTATTCACAATTTGCAAAAAGCGCGTATCCTTTACCGAAGCAGGCTGCCGGAATACAATCAGCGCTGCGCCGGTTTTGTCTCCGGGGTCTTTTGCCCATTCTTCGATCATTCGCTCATCGACGGAATTGTTTGAATCGATCAATTCCATTTTTACGGCACTATGCGTAAAACGCGGACGCGGTACATCCAGCGATTTTTGAACGACACTTTTACCGTCTTCTGCGGCAAGTGTCCCAAGGATACCGGCAGCAAACAGCGGTATCAACACCATCTTTCTGATTGAGTGTTTCATTTCATTATCTCCTATCAATCCCGCCATGGACGGCGGTGGTTCTATGCAGAAGCGATATTTCGGCTGTGCCGAAATTCGCCGTCAACCGATGGACACGGAAGTTCATCGGTTGACAGCCATAAAGCGCGGTTTAAAAATGTTGAGCAGCACCGGTAAAATTGTCATAGCCGCAACGGAGCTGGTCAACATAACGACAGCGACTAAAAATCCGACAAACCGCAAAACTACGAAGCGGGAAAAACACAATACGATAAAGCCGAAACCGACCGAAGCGGCGTTGACCATAATGCCTTTTCCCGAAAGTTTTAACGTATTGACCGTAACGGCGCCCAAATCATCCGTTTTTATCCGCTCCTTATGGTAGTTATTCATAAAGTGAACGGTATAGTCGATGCCGATACCGATAGCGATGGCAGCAACAAGGCTTGTTACCATATCAAGATTGATGCCGGTTAAGCCCATCATACCGAAGTTCATTAGAATTGAAACGCCGAGCGGAATTGCGCCGATGAGTCCTGCAATCGGCGAACGGTAATACAGCGATAAGATGCAGAATACAATCACGATAGCAAGGAGTAAACTGGACACCTGACTGCCGATAATCATCGAGGTCATAGCAGTCTCCAGCTCACCGAGTCCCGCCGCCTCCAGCGTATACCCTTCGGGGAAATGCTGCTGCGCATACCGCTTTGCATCGTCGATAACCGCTCTAATCTTCCCCGTATCGTGTACACGCATCATAATCTGCATACGGGTCTTTGACGGTTCCAACTGTTCATCGACCAAATCGTCAAGCGAACCGGAGTATAATAGAAGATACTGCGAAATTAAATTCTTTAATTCCTCGCGATTCGCAACCGGATACTTTGACACATCGTAGGGAATTTCGTCGTATGCCGCTCCGTTATAATTAAGCATTTTTTGCAGCGCGGTAATAAACTCAGGAACAGTAATATCTTTCCCGCCCGACTGCGCATAAGCGGCAATGAACAGCGCGGTTACCTCATCGGCAGTCAGTGTTTTCCCGCGGTACTGCGCGGCAAAGGATGATACATCCGTCCCGTTTACTGCAGCCGGTGCGGAAGAATCGGCCGGAACCGTTTCTGCGCTTCCTGCGCCCGCTGTTTGGGTATTTTCTCCGCTGTCTGTAAAGAAACTTCCGGTTCCCGAATCTTCTCCGTTATCTGCAAAGAAACTGTCTGTCTCGGATTCGGAACCTGCTTCGGCAAAAAAGCTATCCGCACTGCCGGTATCCGCACCGTTTGCACCGCTCTTTGTCGCGTTCGTATCGCTGCCGAATATCTCCGTTCCGTCGGCTTCCGGCGGTATATCCTTGTGCATCACCTGATTGAGCCGCTTAATAAAATCGGAAAACGACAGGATCGTCCCTATGTCGGCATGATTATCGGTAAGAAAGCTTGAAAGCCCGTCCATTTGTTTTAAGATTTCAGGTTCGCACATAGCGCCTTTCGTTTTACCGTCGATTACCAAACTAAAGCCCGTGGAGCCGACATAATGACTGTCGATATACGAAACTCCTTCCCGTATTTCAGAATTTTTAGGGAAATATTCCAAAAAGGCCGATTCAATATTGAGCCTGTGCACACCCCATACCGAAAGCCCGATGATCGCCAGCAGCATTGCAACAAACCCTGCGCGGCGCCGGTTAAAAAAGAGATAAACTTTGTGCGTCAGTCCTTCTCCGTCCATTTTTACACCTAATGACACAAGCCTCGCCCGCTGTTTTGCCGCGTGCATACTCATCCGTCTCTGCTGCCTCTGCACCAAAACCAACGGCTTTAAAAACAATAACGCGGGAATAAGGGCAAAAGCTACTGCAAGTTCGATAACGACACCGTATGCGCTGAATGTTGCAAAAGATTTGAGCGGTTTTATCGGGCTTGTGACGGTAGATATAAAGCCTGCAATGGTTGTAATTCCCGCAAGCAAAACCGGTGTGCGGACGCCTTTCAATATTTCGGCTACGAGCGCATTGTGCTGTTCACGCGAGGTTACAAGCGGCTGTTTTTCAAGGTGCTGGTAATAATGATTGATAATATGAATGCCGTAAGCGGAGCCGACGGCAATCAGCAGTACCGGCAGACAGCTCGATACGATCGTCAACGGTTCCCCGATAAGAGCCATCGTACCGATTGTCCACACCGTACTGATAAGCACCGCAAGCAGCGGCAGAATTGTCCCTTCAATATTCTTAAAAGATAAAAACAAGCAAAGCAACACAACCGCAATGATAAGCGGAATAAGATTGCGCAAGTCGTCATACATAAAGATTTTTGCATGTTCGGCAAGTACCGGATCTCCGGCAACCTTATACGAAAGACCGTTTACCGTTTGCAGATTTTTCCGGATAACCGCTACCGTATTATTGTACAGAGCGCTTACCTCGGCAGGGGTACATTTTGTCGATAAGGTCATCACAATCTGCACACCTTTAAAATTATCCGAAATAATCGTGCCGATGTACGCGTGCGGCCATTCAAAGATTTTTTGTTTTATCGCCTGAATTTCCGCTGCCGTACCCGAAAACTGCTCCGGCAGGAGATTTTCCGCAACGATAGAGCCGTCCTTCGACGTGATAAACTCCACATTCGTCAAAGACCGCACCTTGACCGCATTATCGAGGAGCGAAAGTTCTTCGGTGATATTTTTGATAACATTAATATAATCGGAACGAAAAATCGTGTCTTCATCCGTTTCGACTACCACATCCATCGCGTATTGATCACCGAAATCCTTCGTTAGTTGATCAAACCTGATATTCGACGGGTGCTTTTCCGGAAAGAAATGACGCAGCTCATTATCCATATTGATTTTTGGAATCATAAAGCCGAAAAAAACAGTGATAACCGCAATCACTGCGATAACCG
>NZ_CALHGC010000302.1 GCF_938029485.1 uncultured Treponema sp.
AGAAACACTCCATACGGTGTTAGCAAAAACAACATTGCCGGAGCAGCGGGCTGCCGTTGCTTACACACTTGCCTGCGCAGGGCATCTCCCGCCGGACAGAACGGCACGGTTACTGCAAGAAGCCGCCGGTGAATCGCACGATGCGCTGTATTACCGAATTTTAGGAACATACCGGCTCGGCGGCGCTCAGCTGTTGAAAGACAGTTTTAACTTTCACAGTGCAAGCAATGGGCAAACGCAATCCGGCAGACGTACACAATCCCCCGGCACACAAGCGCAAGCCGGTGAATCGCACACTCAGGCCGACGCGGGCAAAGCGCAAACAAGCACATTTTCTCCCCAAGAGGCGCGGACGTATATCGACGGCTTGCTTCATTTCGGCTTATACGATATGGTCTATCCCCGCATTGTTGCCGTGTATCCGTCGATTTCCGCTGAAGAAGCACTACAAATCGCCCGCACGTTGGCTGATGAAGGCCGCTATGCCGACTCGATACGGGTGATCCGCTTCTCGTTAAAAAATCGGGAAGATGCGGCGGCAAGGGAACAGCTTGAACTCTTGTATCCTCGGCCGTGGCTCGAAACCGTATCGAAATATGCCGCCGAATATCGACTGCCGGAATGTCTTTTGTACGCATTGATAAGAAGCGAAAGCTTTTTTCAACCTCAAGTTGTATCAGGGGCAGGCGCCGTCGGTCTTACGCAGCTGATGCCCGCTACGGCTGCAGATATTGCACGAAAATTAAAGATGACGGATTACAGCCTTACCGATCCCGAAATAAATATCAGATTCGGCGCATATTATCTTGCGGAAATGATCCGCCGATCCGATAACCGTATTATGCCCGCCTGCTTCGCCTACAATGCAGGTATCTCACGCGTTCGCGGGTGGCAGAAAAAAGCGCAAGGCCTGCCGGAAGATCTCTTTTTGGAAAGTTTGGAATACGCCGAAACACGGGATTACGGGCGGAAACTATTGTCTGCTGCAGCGGTATACGGAGCGCTCTATTATGAGGAAGAGCCGGAAGATATTGTGCGGCTCTTTTTTAAGGAACTGTTATGACGATTATACAAGCAATTTTTCTCGGCGCCGTTCAAGGTGTTGCCGAATTTCTTCCTATTTCAAGCTCCGGCCATCTCGCCGTAGCCGAATACTTTTTGGGGCATACCGATGTTCCCATCATTTTTGATATTTTGCTGCACATTGCCACTCTCGGAGCAGTTTGTATCGTGTTTTACAAACAGATATGGCGGCTTTTAACCGTACTCGGCCGGTTTATTATCAGAAAAAATACGGTAGAAGACAGTGCAGACCTTAAATTGATCGGAGCGTTGCTCATTTCTACCGTTGTTACCGGCCTTATCGGTATCGTACTAAAAGATGCCGTACAGGCAAAAAACATACTGTTTATTGCGGTTTGTTTTATTATTACCGGTATTGTGCTTTTGCTTTCGGCCAAACTGCACCCAAAAAAGGACGTTTCCGTACCGTCCGTACTGCAAGCGGTGATTATCGGGGCGGCACAAGGC
The DNA here is from genome assembly GCF_938029485.1 of uncultured Treponema sp. Taxonomy (GTDB): domain Bacteria; phylum Spirochaetota; class Spirochaetia; order Treponematales; family Treponemataceae; genus Treponema. The sequence continues at coordinate 1,531 of NZ_CALHGC010000302.1, forward strand.
ATCGGAGTGCTTCCGGGTATTTCCCGCTCCGGTTCCACCATCGCAGCGGCGCTCTTAACCGGCGTAGACCGCGAAAAAGCCGGAGAATACTCGTTTCTTCTTTCTATTCCGGCTATTCTTGCCGCGTTTATCTTTGAACTGAAATCAGCCGATACCATAAGCGGTTCAATCGGCATCGCAGCACTGATTGCGGGGATGCTGACCTCTTTTATCGTAGGTTTTTTTTCATTGACCTTTTTGCTCAAATTGATAAAAGGGGGAAAGCTCGGCTTATTCGCATATTATCTTATCCCCGCAGGGATTATATTATTCGGTGCAGTCGGCATTTTTCAACTATAGAGCAGCGGGTAAACGCATCAGGCACTTTTTTTGGATACCCCCGCAGAATAATATAGGCTGTTCAACCAGAGTTGAACCTTTACGGTTCAAATGGTCTCACTGCCTATATTATTCTGCGGAATTTGATTTATTCTGCCTGATGCGTTTGCCCGCTTATCGGAAAAAAATGTGCGAAATTTTATTCCTTAAAATTTCGCACAGAGTGGAGGGGGAAATAACATTGATGGGAAACCGAGAGAATCGATTTAGAGTTTTAGCGGTCATTTTGAGCGTGCTGTTCTTTTGCGCGGGTATTGTTTTAACGCTTGGTATTTTTTTGCCGCTTGCAGGGCTTACTTCACCGCACTATGCATTGTTTGCAATGGGGAAGAGGGTCTTTTCCGTGTACGGCTTCTCCTCTTTTTTGATTCCGCTTCTCTTTTTATATGGAGCTGTGCTGTTGCTTATCCCCGGCTGGTCGCGCGAATCCAAAGCAGTGCTGCTCGGCGTGCCGCTCTATTTTGTTACCGCAATTATCGGCGAGCGAATGATCTATGCTTTTGTTCCGTCCGTTTCGATTCCGCTTATCAGGCAATTTATAACCGTTTCAATACTGATTTGTGCATTGCTGCTTGTCTGTTTTGAAATCTTTTTGATGTTAACGCTGAGTGAAAAACTATCCAGCTATCGCTCTTCTCTACGAAATATTTCTGAAGATGTCCCCGAAGATAATGAAACGGAAGGAGACGATACGGACACAGAGGAAGTGTCGGCTTTACCGGAAGATACAACGACCGAAGCATTATCTACGCAGGCACATACGTCGGATACGGATACCGAGGAAACTTCTTTGCCGAAAGAAGCGGCAGATGAGCTATTGAGTCTGCAGAGGGTGCAACAAGCTCATTCCCAAAAGGTTGACGATATTCCTAAACCGGATGCCGCCGCAGAATCGGACGGTATTCCCTGCGAGGCAACCGGAACCGGTATTTCGGACATTGCAGATGCGCAAAGCGAAATACTGCAGCATGAACAAACGCTGCCGGTTCAACAGGAAGACAGCGCTGAATCGCCGGCTGCAGAAGAAGAACTTCCGTTACTGGAAAGAGTTGATGATGAAGACTTGAATTCCGAGCTTTCCGAGCAGGAGATCGAGGTTACCCCCCCAGAACCGGAAAAGGATACGATATTGATAGGCGAGGAGCCTCTCCCGCTGTCAACCCCGTTATCAGCGGTTATGGATATACAGGAGAAAAAAAACGAACAGCCGGTATTTGATCCATCCGATCCCAACAACTTGTTTTCCAGCTTGAAGGAAATCACCGCTCCCGTTGACCGTATCAAACAGACAAGCACTTGCGAAACACAGTCCAATCCGCCGCTGCCGGAAGAAGACGCAGTGGACGGCTCTCAACCGGATATTATTCCGGAAGAAACAATTCAAGAAAACCAAACTATAACGGCAGCGGGGCCTCAAGCAGAGCCGGAGATGCCGCTTGTCTTTGTAAACGGCGTACCGCTGCCAAACGAACGCTCGGACATACTCGATACCATGGTCGTTATCGATTCGGAAAAACCTGAAACTGCGGCCGCGGACATCGGTACCGAAACGCAGGAATCCGATAGTACCATCGATATGGCGAATGCACAGATCGGAGATGATGTTGCGGAAACCGATATCGGCGCCGAAACAGCGCTCATACCGGATGAAAATACTGCAGAATTAGGTGTTGCGATTAACGATTTCGATACGCGAGATGAGGATAACATTGCAAGCAGCGAAGCCGAAACAGCTGCTGAAAGTGACGAAACGGAAAGTGAAATCGACGAAGAAAGCAGCGTACCGGATGACGACGATATGTTCTTGGAAACCGTCAAGCAAACCGTACCGCTCATTCCCGCGAAACCGGCACCTCCCCCGCCGCCGCGGAAAAAATATGCCATCCCGTTTGATCTTTTAACGAATTATCCCGACGGCGAATATTGGGTTGTGGACGATGCGACACGGCGGTCGGCGCTGATGCTGAAATCAACCTTTAACGAATTTAAAATTGACGTGTCCATCACCGGTATCCGTAAGGGGCCGGTTGTAACGATGTTTGAAATGCTGCCTTCGCCGGGTATCAAACTGTCCAAGATTACTAATCTACAGGATAATATCGCATTGCGTCTTGCTGCTTCCAGCGTCCGTATTGTCGCACCCATACCGGGAAAACATGCAGTCGGCATCGAAGTTCCCAATAAGAAGCGTTCGATTGTCAGCTTTCGGGAGCTGATAGAAGCCGATTTGCCGGAAGCCGCTAAAATGGCTATTCCCGTTGCCCTTGGGAAAGATGTAACGGGAAATCCGCAAGTTCTTGATCTTGCGCAAACGCCGCACCTACTCATTGCCGGTGCGACCGGTTCGGGTAAATCGGTCTGCGTTAATTCGATTATACTGTCGATTCTCTATAACCGTCGCCCCGATGAGGTAAAGCTGATTTTGGTCGATCCCAAAATCGTCGAGCTGAAACTCTATAACGATATTGCGCATCTTTTAACCCCCGTTATTACCGAACCTAAGCGGGCGTTCCAAGCCTTACAGTATGCGCTCTGCGAAATGGAGCGGCGGTATGCCTTGCTCGACAATATGGGCGTACGCGACATAAAGACCTTCAATGCGAAAATAAAATCGGAGCGGATTGCAACGGAAACCCTGCCGTATATCGTTATCATCATCGATGAATTTGCAGACCTTATGGCAACATCCGGTAAGGAACTTGAAGCTACAGTCGCACGCTTATGCGCAATGAGCCGTGCAGTCGGTATTCATCTGGTGCTTGCGACGCAACGTCCGTCTATCGACGTCATCACCGGTTTGATTAAGGCAAATATTCCGAGCAGAATTGCTTTTATGGTTGCATCAAAAACCGATAGCCGAATCATCTTGGACGAGATGGGTGCGGAAAAACTGCTGGGAAAAGGTGATATGCTGTATGTAAGCGCCGCTCGTCCGTTTCCAACCCGTATGCAGGGAGCCTTTGTTTCCGAACAGGAAGTAGAACGTGTTGTCGCCTGTGTGAAAGAATACGGCGAACCCGAATATATCGATGAAGAAATCTTTGTCGATGATGATGACGAGCCGTATGATAATGCCGTGTTCTCCGACGATAACGATCCGCTGTATGAGCAAGCATTGGAAATTGTTACCTTTGCAGGAAAGGCTTCCGCTTCATATGTGCAGCGCAAGCTGAAAATCGGCTATAACCGTGCTGCCCGTCTTATCGAAGAAATGGAGGCGCGCGGTATTGTCGGGCCTGCAAACGGCTCTAAGCCGCGTGAAATCGTCAGACATCCGTAGCATATCGGACAAACGCGTTGCGCCATCACTTTAAATAGCAGTTATGCCGATACTGAATAGAGGAGGGCTTTATTATGAATGCATTTTTTCTTTTC
>NZ_CALHGC010000303.1 GCF_938029485.1 uncultured Treponema sp.
AAAAAAATAAAACTTTTTCGGGGCGCGAAATTACTAGCTTTTTTCATACTTTTTCAAATTTCCTTTTAAATTATATATAATCATACTATAGTCATTTTCAGATTATTTTCAATATCTTGTAAATTATTTATTTGTTCATGCAATATCGGATTAAGTGATTGTTAGGTGATTTCTCTACACCAAAAAACAACATATCCCGATGCACAATGTCAATCCATCGTCTTTTCATAAACGGGAAGGTATGATACACTTTTTTTAAGACTAGTCTTAATGCGAGGTTATACATGAAATTGTTGAAAAATATAAAACAGATAGTATTACTGTCCGTTGTAGCAGTATGTTTGGTGAGCTTTTCTTCTTGTAAAACAACGGCTAGCGCTGTGAAAGAAAAAGAGGTGGCTTCCTCATCTGCTGAAACTGCGAATTCGAAAGCAAGTCTGTATCATGCTGTGGCAGAAGGGGTAACAAAGCAATGCCCTATAGAAGTTGATGAGCTTACCACTCTAACGAAACTTGACTACAAAGAAGAACTGCATGCGCTCGCTTATACGTACCTTTATTCCGGCAGTGTATATGAAGAGTTGAGCGCACAAAAGTGGGCTGTTGTCCAAAAAACAGCAGCAGAGATGCTGAAAGAAAAGCTCAAAACAAATCAACTGGCTCCACAAGTTAGGAGCGATGGTCTTACATTAATCTGTATTTATAAAGATAAAAACGACAAAGAATTGTTCTCTGTAACCATTCTCCCCGGTGAATATTAACGGAAGCTCATATATGAAATTGCAGAAAAACACGCAACAGATCGTATTATTAACAGTTTTTGCCTTATGTTTAGTTTGTCTGTCATCTTGCCAAACAGCAAATAGTGCCGCTAAGGCAAAAGAGGATCCTCATACACCTACCAAAGGCATAAATTCGAAATCCGGTTTATATCGTGCTATGGCAGAAGGGGTAACGAAACAATGCCCTCTGGAAGTTGATGAAGCAACTGTTCTCACAAAGCTCGAGTACAAAGAAGAACGTAATGCACTCGCATACACCTATCTTTTTTCCGGTGGTGTTTATGAAGACATGAGCCAACAGAGCTGGGCAATAGTACAGAAAACAACCGAAAGTATGTTAAAAGAAAAACTAAAATCAAATCGATTATTATATCAGATAAGAGCCGATAGCGTTACGCTGATTTATATCTATATGGATAAAAACGACAAAGAACTATTTACCGTAACTCTTCTGCCCGGCGAATATTAGCAGGAGATATCATGACTCAAAAGCTTTTAAACCGTTCTGCAGGAATACTGCTCCATCCGACTTCTTTTCCGAGTAATGAAGGGATTGGAACGCTGGGAAAATCCGCGTATGAATATATCGATTGGCTTCATTCCGCACACGTACGGCTGTGGCAGATACTGCCGCTCGGCCCGACCGGTTACGGGGATTCTCCCTATGCGGCATTTTCTAGCTTTGCCGGGAACCCGCTGTTGATAGACTTGGAGACACTTTCGGAGCAAGGATATTTGACTGCCGATGATATCAAGCTGCCGGAGTACCTCTCTACAGATGGTAATATCGACTTCGGTTCGGTAGTCTATTGGAAAATACCGCTCTTAAAAAAAGCCGCATCGGCGTTTCTCAACAGGATTAAAGACGGTAGTACCGCCGACACAGAATTGAAGGAAGCATTCCGACGTTTTCAAAAGGCGAATAAACATCTTGATGACTATGCTCTTTTCATGTCGATTAAAGAAGTATACGATGCGCAGGCAGCTCAAGAAGGCGTATCCGGAAAACTGTGGAACAACTATTGGCCGAAAGCCCTTGCCTGCCGCGACATGGAGACATTAAAACGTTGGGCGCAGGAACATCGGCATGAGATTGACCGCTATAAGGCTATTCAATTTTTCTTCTTTGAACAGTGGACGCGGCTTCGGCACTATGCGAATGAAAAAGGTATTTCGATTATCGGAGATATCCCGATTTTTGTTGCACCGGATTCTTCGGACGTATGGGCAAATCAAAAACTTTTCCAGCTGGATGAAAACGGCGTACCGACAGCGGTTGCCGGAGTACCGCCCGACTATTTTAGCGCAACGGGGCAGCTGTGGGGAAACCCGCTCTATAATTGGGAGGCGATGAAGGCCGATAAATACCGCTGGTGGATTGACCGCATTGACGCATGTTTGGAACTCGTCGATTATATTCGTATCGATCACTTCCGTGGTTTTGAAGCGTATTGGGCGGTACCCTTCGGTGCTCCGACTGCGGAAAAAGGCGAATGGCTGCCCGGCCCCGATCATCATTTTTTTGAAGCGGTACAGCGCGCATTGCTCAAAAAGAATAGCGAATATGCCAAAGGTTTGCCGATTATTGCCGAAGACCTTGGGGTTATTACCCCGCAGGTGGAGCGTCTCCGCGACGACTTCCATTTGCCGGGAATGAAAATCTTACAGTTCGCTTTTAGCGCCGCAGAGGTACGGGAAGTAGGCTTTACCGATGCCTTTTTACCGCACCGGTATACGCAAAATGCTGTCGTGTACACCGGTACTCATGACAACACTACATTGCGGGCATGGCTTGATACGCTTTCGCGGGATGATTTTGAAGTGCTGCTATTCTACCTCTACGGTGAAAGACCTGCCGTCGAATTGCTTGACGAACTGTTTTCGGCTGACGGTACTGCAGTGCAATGCAACGCATCCGAAACGGAGCAGCCAGCAGCAGACGACGGGACAGCCTTGCAAGCCGCTGCTTTTAAAGACGACCTGTGTGCCGAACTGATTAAGCAAGCGTTTTTCTCCGTAGCGGTTTTTGCCGTTATTCCGTTCCAAGACCTGTATGCGCTGGGGGCGGAGGCGCGCATGAACGAACCTTCTACCCTTGGGAAAAACTGGACGTGGCGCATGCCGCGCGGCTTGCTTACCCCGGAATGTGCCGAATGGCTGAGCGATTTAGTTACCGCATCCGGCAGGTGCGGCAGCAAATAGTTAACAATCTAAATAGAGGAATGCCTGAATAAAAATAGCTATTTCGAAAATCAACATACCCCGACGCTTGCGTCGGGGTATGTTGTTCTCATAAGGTGGTTGCAGTCGGTTTTAATACCCTTTGTTACGACGCAGAGCGTCGGGG
>NZ_CALHGC010000304.1 GCF_938029485.1 uncultured Treponema sp.
TTTTATACGGGTGTACGAAGATGATGAAACGCACACTGTGGTAGGCTTTATTCATGCTGAAGCGTATGAATTACTGTTTGAAGAAGCGGGGTTCAACATTTTAGAATTGGCAGTCAGTTCCGAACACCAGCACAAGGGGATCGGCAAACAGCTGCTGCGCGCTGTAGAAGTAGAAGCCGCTGCACGGAATTACCGCTTTATCCGCCTCAACTCCGGCGAGCACCGCACGGAAGCCCATGCGTTTTACGAACATTGCGGTTATTCATGCACCAAGCTGCAAAAACGTTTTATAAAGGAATGGTAAATGAGCAGTAAGAATATAGTGGTTCTGGCAGGTTCTAATGGGTGATACAATTATATCAGAAAATAATCTGTTTGAATGGGATAGCCAAAAGAACAGTGATAACATAAAAAAACACGGATTTGGTTTTGATGAGATAACAGACGTTTTTTTAGATCCCTATCTGATCACACTTTATGATGAAAAGCATTCATCTGAGGAAGATCGCTTTTACAGTGTCGGTAGCTTACATGGTTTGCTGATTATTGTAGTATATCATACTGAACGAGATGGAAGAACTCGTATCATATCTGCACGGCAAGCAGAAAAAAAATTGCAGGAGGTGTATTATGACTTCATCAAAAAAATTAACGGCTGAAAGAATAGAAGCGATTAAAAGACAGCCTATCGTGTATGATGACGATATTCCTGAATTTACAGATGAACAGTTGCGACAATTCAAACCGGCTCATCCGGAGCATTACGTTCCATCGGCTGTAGAAAAAAAACAAATACAAATCGGAATAGATAGTGATATCCTCGCTGCTCTTGAGGCTTTTGGTACCGGTTATCAAAACCGTATAAATGATATTCTTCGAAAAGCAGTATTCGGATGAGTAAGCCTTGACGATATGCTGCTTCTGCTTATTACACACGTTTAAAAACTGTTAGGTTATAAAGGAATGGTAAAACTATGTTTGATTTATTGAAAAAGATATACGCGATTGCGGGGAAGCAGTCAAAGCGCATAACGGTTATGTTTATCTGCGATATGCTGAAAAGCATGTTTGAAGGTTTTACACTCGGCGGTTTAGGTTATTTTTTACTGACGCTGAGCCGAGCTGTGTTTCAGTCGCAGCCGGTTACAAAAAGCAACATCATCACGGTGTTCTGTATTCTGCTGGCAGGTCTGACGGGGAAAATCATTTTTTCCTATATTTCCGACCGGAATAAAAATATCGCATCGTATACGATGGGGGCGGAGAACCGGCTCGTTATCGGGGATAAGCTGAAAAACGTGCATTTGGGCTATTTTTCCGAAAGCAGGCTCGGCGATATTTCCGGGGCATTGACCACGGTTATTGCCGACGTTGAAACAATCGATATGATGATCCTCGAAATGATGCTTGCGGGCAGCATTCAAACGGTTATCATGGCGCTGTTTGTCTTTCCGTATGATATGGTTACCGGCGGTATCATTTTTATCACATTGGTTGTTGCGACTTTATTCAATAATTTATTTCAAAAAAAGACGGATGCGGTAACAACAAAACTGACGGAGCTGAAACTGCAGCTCCGTACCGATATTTTGGAATATGTACAGGGAATCGGCGTGGTAAAGGCCTTCGGCAGAACAAGCGAAGCGATAAAAAACGTAACGGAAAGTATTAAAAAAAGCAAAACCGGTTTCTTTGCCGTAGAAAAGACATTGATGCCTTCGTTACTGGTGTTCTCACTGCTTCTTAAACTGGGAACCGTTGCAATTATTGTGAGCGCCTTATACCGCTATTCCGTTGCGGCGATTGATGTTGAAAAAGCACTCATGTTGATTGTTGCGAGCTTTGTGGTGTTCGGTGGTTTTGAAATAGCAGGCACGATGCAGCGGATGCGCGGTGTAGCGGTGCAGAATTTGGATACGCTTTTTACGGTTAAAAATATTCAGGTCTTGCCGGAAGGTACGCAGCTGCCGCATGGACATGACGACATTGCCGTCAAAAACATTACCTTCGGATACGGCGGTCAAGGACAAGCCGAGGAAAAGCTCTTCCGCAACTTAGATGTACACATTCCGAAAAACAGCACGACCGCCTTGGTCGGCTATTCCGGTTCGGGCAAGACAAGTCTTTGCCAGCTCATTGCGCGGTTTTGGGATGTCAATTCAGGTGAAATACAGCTCGGCGATACCAATATCAAAGATTTTGCATACGATGCGTTTTTATCAAACTTTACCTTTGTCTTCCAAGATGTCTATTTGTTTGAAGACACGATAAAAAACAATATCAAATTCGGCAAGCCCGATGCAACCGACGAAGAAATTATCGCCGTAGCGAAAGCCGCGCAGTGTCATGACTTTATTACGGCATTACCCGACGGCTACGATACCGTGTTACAGGAAGGTGGCAGCAATCTTTCGGGCGGGGAGCGCCAGCGTATTTCCATCGCGCGGGCAATGCTCAAGCCGAGTTCCATTGTCATCCTCGACGAAGCGACTTCCAGCGTCGATCCCGAAAACGAAGAAAAACTGATGAGCGCCCTCGATGAACTGCTAAAAAACAAAACCGCAATCATCATTGCGCACCGGCTGTCGACTATCAAAAATGCCGATCAGATATTTGTCATGGATAAGGGCAGTATCGTCCAGCACGGTACACACACTGAGCTGATGCGGCAGGACGGTATCTATGCGCACTTTGTCGGTATGCGGGAAACTGCGGCTGCATGGAAGGTGTAGGAAAACAAAAACCTTTGCAGTTATCTCAATGCCGGTAACATCCGGTAAGATTTTAAGGCATCTCTTCACGGAAAAGCTGCGGCTTTATTTATTCCGCATTTCAGCAGCAATACGTCTTATATCAAACGTATCTTTCTATTGTGCTATTCCTTTTGCAATAAACATTTCTTGCCAAAATGCATTTTCCGCAGTTATTGTTATGGTACCGTTCAACGTATTGGTTCCTTTTTTTATATACACATCGATTCCGTTTGCTACAAATTTATCATAGTTGTTAATATCTTTCGGCATTCCGACAATCACGGTCGGATCTACAATAGTACCGCCTCACGATGCTCCCATCGCTACACAATAGACGACAGCCGCTTTTTGCTTACTCAGCGCTGCAAGTGCCTTATCGTCAATCACTACACAGGCAACCGGCTTTTCGGCAATAGTTTTAACCTTTGCGTTTGAAGCACAGGAACGAACTGGAGCTTGCCGTCCTTCAGATTTACAAGCGATACTTCCTAATGCCAGCAAGATGCAGCATATATACGGTAAACTTTTTTTATATTTTGCCATCGTTGCTCTCCCATCACGAAAATAATAAGGTTGCAATCGGCTCTAATACCCTTTGTACCGAATTGTTTGATTAGTAGAAATTATTTCCCGTACGGACTTATGCGGTATGGGCAATGCTGGAATCGAACCAGCGACCCCAAGCGTGTCATGCTTGTACTCTAACCAACTGAGCTAATTGCCCGCATCAAACAAATAACAGGGAAGAGTTTATCTTATTTTACTATTTACGTCAAGACTTAAAATAGGTATACTACTTTCCATCTATGAATCTGGAAGCTTTTATCTTAGGCTGCGGAGGCATGATGCCTTTACCGTACCGCCACCTTACTTCGGTTTTACTCCGTCGTGAAGGCGATTTATTTCTCTTTGATGCAGGTGAAGGCACGCAAGTTTCCCTACGCCGCCTCAATCTCCGATGGAAAAAAATCAACACGATCTTTATCAGTCATACTCATGCGGATCATGTAACGGGTTTACCGGGAATTCTGATGTTATCGGCGCAGGTTGACCGCGATGAGCCGCTTTACATTATCGGGCCGCCGAAAATTAAAGAATATATCGAAACCAGCCGGCAAGTTCTCGATATGTACATTAATTACGAAATTATCATCCGCGAGATTACCGAACCCGGTATCGTGTATAAAACCGACGAATTTCAAGTGCGGGCATTTTGGCTTGAACATACGAAGCCATGCCTTGGATATGTATTCGAAGAATTTCCGCGTCCCGGCGCATTCGATCCCGAAGCCGCGCGTAGGCTTAATGTCCCGTGCGGGCCGCTCTGGTCAAAGCTGCAGGTGGGGGAAGCGGTAAAAGCTGCGGACGGCACTGTCGTAGAAAGCAGTCAAGTGCTCGGCCCCCCCCGAAGCGGCCGAAAATTCAGCTTTGTAACCGACACAAAATATCTGCCGACTATCGCGCCGGAAGTTGCCGATTCCGACTTCTTAGTATGTGAGTCGATGTTTGAAAAAGGTATGGAACAGGATGCTGCCGAAAAAAAACACATGACCTGCACGCAGGCAGCCCGAATTGCACGGGATGCAGCGGTAAAAAAGATGGCGCTTATTCACTATAGTCCCCGTTATACGGATCATGATTTAAAGCAGCTTCTCAAAGATGCTCAAGAGATATTCCCAAATACGGTTCTATCAAAAGACCGAATGGTAGAAACAATCGAATATCAGGACTAAACAATGGGACTGTCCAAAAGCTTTCAGTTTTTGGACAGTTTCCTTAGATTTAACTGCGGTTTGTGCGGAGAGAGCTTCATATCTCCGCACCTCAACGGCGCTCTATACCAAAGTTATTAATTGAGGAGTTTCTTAAAAATCAATTCGTTTTTAGCGGTACTTTTTTAGAATTCCCATCCGATACCCACCTGAGGTTGGATGATATATTTCGGGAATCCATTCCCCTTTCTGATTGGAATAAGATGGTCAATATTGATTTCCACATAAAGCCTTTTATATACATACACATACAAAGCCGTACCGACATTGTATGTTACCCCCCAATACCATGCCTTACCGCTCGTCATCTTTTCCGTAAGGTTATAGACAAACTGGGTATTTACAAGAAACATCGTACCGAATCCCGTATGCACATCGAATACCAACCGGCGCTTAATAATCGGCACAAAGTACGCGGCATTCAGTTGGGCAAATAACAAACCGGCACTCAGCGTATATCCGTTGGTTTTATTTTTTAAATAGGTTCCGGAACCGGCAAGATTAAAACCGAAATTTCCGTACAACCGTTTTATCGGAACAACAGTCAGCCGTATACCGCCTGCCAAAGGCGCAATATTCGTATTGAAATGATCTTTCTTGCCCAATATTTGATTAGCGATCAAACCGTTAAAAACATAATCAGCTGAAACAAATATATCAATCGGTTTTTGAAACCGGAACACGATATTATCTTTCTCGGATGATAAGCCGCTGGGATCAGTTGCCGCAAAGGTATAGGTTCCGAGATTTGCTCTCATAAATTCAAAGGCAACGACGGCATGAGTACCGTTATCTTTAAGCTCAATAATAGTCCCATGTAAAACCGATCCGCTGAAAGCATTTGTAAGGGTAAAAGACGTTTCCTCATGGAAATTTTTACCGGTTATGGTAAGCGTCCGGTCTTTCAGCTCATCAAAGTTGATCACGTGCGGAGAAACAGCGGTAACTTCCGGTTGATATGCAATACGAATAGCAAAGTTGCGATATGCGCTCGAGTCTTCTTTTTGCCCTAAAAGATTGATAACCCGCACACGAAAACGGTAATCACCGGGAGACAAAGAGACATCCGCATAATTAGTCGTTACGGTGCGTTGCTCTATAACCCGCCATATTTTTGTTTTTCTATCCTGTTGCTCAAGGTCAAATTCAAATCCTAAAATATCATCCAACGATTTCCAAGAAAGTCGTTGGACAAGCGCAACACCTTTATCGGTTTCTTTGATAAAATAATTTCTCTTTTCATTTGTCGTTTTTTTTGATTCCTGCACAGGCTCCGCAGCCTGTTGAGCAAACAATGGAATAAAACAAAAAAAGAAAAGCCCTGCAACTAAACCGTACTTATTTTCCATATAAAACACCCGTTTCATCCGTCGATACCGCTCTTGCCTTAGGAATATCTATTTTAAAACGTATACGGGCGACAGTACCGTCTTGGAATACTTTTCCGTTACTTAATCGCCGTTGCGGTCTCACTTCTGCAGAAAAATATCCGCGGGATAAACGCACAAGGTCTTCAAAGTTGACAGTCGGCTCTGTTGCCCCATCCGCACGGATATCGGCTGTAAATATCGAACGTCTGGAAGAGTCTAAAAGTTTAAACTGATAATGTGTAGCATCCGGCACCTTGCTCCATCTAAAATCGATACTCCTATTTGATTTAAAGAAAGCGGCATCCAACACGGTATCCGTTTTGGGAAAATCGAATACAGCCTGCGGCAGAGGAGGCGTCGGTAAAACAGTAAACGTAACCCTCTTTCTTGATGAAATATCAAAACCTTCCGGAATGACAGCCTTCACTTCCCATGTATATTTTCCCGATTCGAGAGAAGGTGCCCGTATCTCTCTAGACGGATTGGATACTTCAAAAACAGGGGCGGTTACGCCGGATTTTCTCAATATGAGTTTTGATGAAGCCGGTTCAATCTCCGACTCCCACTTAAAGGTAAACGGATCAAGCATAGCGGTCAGTCCATCGATTCTTGCATTGTCGTCAGGATAAACAAGTTCAACAGGCAGTAAATGCTTCATTAGAAAATCTTGATCAACGGCCAAACCGTACCGCCGCGTTGAAGTTACGGAAGCGGAAGCGAAGCCTTGGATACTAATGCGGTAATTTC